>DASQNW010000524.1:0-4389 GCA_035644775.1 Chitinophagaceae bacterium
ATTTCTCTTATGTTTTGACAGTTGCCATTATTCTTTTTGCATTTTCTACCATGATCTCGTGGTCGTATTATGGTCTGCAGGCGTGGAAATATTTATTCGGTAGGAGCAGAACATCTGATTTGAGCTATAAAGTCTTGTTTCTTTTATTTGTGATCATCGGAGCATCGGCAACTCTTGATGCTGTTGTTCGGTTTTCAGACGCCATGATATTGGCTATGGTGTTTCCTAACATGATTGGTTTACTCTTCCTTTTTCCAAAGGTGAGAGAAGAATTAAATAGGTATCTGACAGCTATTCGGGCGCCCAAAAAGAACACATAGAAGAATATGAACCTTTTCATTAAAAAGCCTTTAAGCATATTATTAAAAGAGGCCGATGATTCCGAAAAAGGATTAAAAAGAACACTCAGCTCTTCATCGTTAGTTGCGCTAGGGGTAGGTGCCATAATCGGAGCAGGTTTGTTTTCGTTAACCGGTATTGCCGCCGCTGAAAATGCAGGGCCGGCAGTAACCATTTCTTTTATTTTAGCTGCTTTAGGTTGTGCATTTGCCGGCTTATGCTATGCCGAATTTGCGTCTATGATACCTGTGGCAGGCAGCGCCTATACGTATTCATATGCTACCATGGGTGAATTTGTTGCCTGGATTATTGGTTGGGACCTGGTGTTGGAGTATGCACTGGGCGCTGCAACCGTAGCTGTTAGCTGGTCGAGGTACCTGCTGGAACTACTGGCTAAGTTTGATATACACCTTCCGAAGTCGGTGGTTTGTTCACCCTGGGAAACCGTGCAACTTAGTGATGGCACCAACTACTCTGGAGGCATCATCAACCTGCCCGCCATACTTATTGTATTCCTTCTTTCGTTCATCCTTATGCGCGGCACAAGAGGTTCTTCAGCCATCAACAACGTTCTCGTGTTCCTTAAAGTGACTGTAGTAATCATCTTCATTGTGCTGGGATGGAGCCATATTGATCCCTCCAACTACGATCCATATATTCCGGAGAATACCGGCAGGTTTGAAAACTTTGGATGGACAGGAATTGCCACGGGTGCGGCAGTAGTCTTTTTTGCTTTTATTGGTTTCGATGCTGTTTCTACTGCTGCGCAGGAAGCTAAAAACCCACAAAAAGGAATGCCCATAGGCATTCTCGGTTCCCTAGCCATTTGCACTTTGCTCTACATATTGTTCGCACATGTGATGACAGGCCTGGTAAACTATAAGGAGTTTGCAAATGACGCAAAACCTGCGGCTACGGCTTTCGCCAAAACCGGGTACGACTTCCTGCAAACAGGTTTGATCCTGGCGATTCTCGCAGGGTACACTTCTGTGATGCTGGTGATGTTGCTTGGACAAAGCCGGGTTTTTTATACCATGAGCAGGGATGGGTTGTTACCGAAGTTTTTTGGCAGTTTGCATGAGCGCTTTCGCACCCCTTTTAAGACCAATTTGTTTTTCATGTTATTTGTTAGCGTGTTTGCGGGTTTTGTTCCTGTAAGTGATCTTGGCCACATGGTGAGCATAGGTACTTTGTTCGCTTTTGTTCTTGTTTGTATTGGGGTGATGATTCTTAGGAAGCGAATGCCAGATGCACCACGATCCTTTAAAACTCCCCTAGTGCCTTTCGTGCCGTTGATGGGTATCATTGTGTGTGTATACCTTATGTATGCACTACCTATGGAGAGTTGGTTTCGCCTCGCCATCTGGCTGTTTATAGGTTTGGTTATTTACTTTTTTTATGGAAAGAACCACAGCAAATTGCAGCACGGCAAAACTGTTATTCCAAAAGACCCGACAGATCCACTTAACCCGATTCAGTAGGCGCCTATAACAGGATTGCTGTAGATATCCCGTGTTTTTTTGTTTGGCGAATGGTACTTTTGCACCCTCAGTTATAGAGTCAAGCATTGGTGAAAAGAGTTCTGAACGATGCAGTGAGTGACACAAGGGACGGTGATATATATTCTTAGCTGGTAAAACAAAACCTTAATCATCTTATGGGTCGCATATTTGAAGTGAGAAAAGCTACGATGTTTGCCCGCTGGGACAGAATGGCGAAGCAGTTTACGCGTATTGGAAAGGAGATTGCCATTGCTGTTAAGGCGGGGGGCTCTGACCCGAATACAAATCCTGCATTGAGGAGAGCGATGCAAAATGCGAAGAGTGTGAATATGCCCAAGGACCGCGTGGAAGCAGCAATTAAGAGGGCACAGGGTAAAGAGATGGAAAACTTTGAAGAGATTCTCTATGAAGGTTACGGGCCTCACGGAGTAGCAATTCTGGTAGAAACTGCTACAGATAATCATGTGCGAACAGTAGCCAACATAAAATCGGTTTTCAATAAGGGTGATGGCACGCTGGGAAATAGCGGCAGCGTAAGTTTTCAGTTTAAAAAAATGGGCGTATTCAAGCTAAAGCTTGATGGCATCAATACCGAGGAACTGGAGTTTGAACTAATAGATCACGGACTTGAAGAAATGGGCGAAGGCAGCGGAGAAAATGGTGAGGAACTGTTGGTTTTGCGATGTGGATTTAGCGATTTCGGCAGCATGCAAAAAGCGCTGGAAGAAAAAGGAATTGCTCCACTAAGTGCAGAAGTAGAATGGATCCCTTCAACGACCGTTGAACTCGCTGAAGAACAGGCCCAGGATGTTCTGAAGCTTGTGGACAAACTGGAGCAGGATGAAGACGTTCAAAAGGTTTTTCACAATCTTCAGTAGAGTTTTTACTGAATATCTTTTAATAGGAGATACCTTCTATTCTGCAATCACGACTTGTTAGAAAGTTAACTTTCTCATGAAAGAAAATCCTGTAATATTCTTTGATGGAGTTTGCAATTATTGCAGTAGAATGGTAGGTTTTGTTATACGGCAGGATAAAAAACAGGTATTCAAGTTTGCTGCGCTACAATCAGAGGCAGCTCAAAAGAAGCTTGAAAATTTTCAATTGCCTCAAAACAACTTTGATTCTTTCATTCTGATGGAAAACGGCAAGGTTTACAAGAGTTCGACTGCAGGACTTCGATTGTTGAACAGGTTGCCGTGGTATTGGAAGTGGACACAGTTGTTCTGGATTGTTCCTAAGTTTTTACGTGATGCGGTGTATGATATAGTGGCCAGAAATCGTTATAGAATCTTTGGGAAAAGTGAGCAGTGCATGGTGCCGACTCCCGAACTGCGAGACAGGTTTTTGAATTGAAGTTTTGAAAAACTCACTTGCATGAGTGAGACCTAACGCATCCTACTCACTCATCATCTGCTTCACAATAGTTTCAATTTCTTCAGCGTTTGGCTTGCTGAAATAATCGCCATCGCTACCGTAGGCCGGCCGGTGTGCTTTTGCTGTTAAAGTTCTTGGCGCTACATCAAGCCATCTATAACCACCCTGTTCTTCCATTACCTTATTATACATGTAGGCAGCTGCGCCCCCAGGTACATCTTCATCAATGAATAAGATGCGATTAGTCTTTTTCAATGATTCAAGAATGCTATGATTGAGATCAAAAGGTAGCAGGGTTTGCACATCAATCACTTCGCAGCTTATATGCTGATTTTTCATTCTTTGTGCGGCTTCTATAACCACCCTTAATGTAGAACCATAGCTTACCAGGGTAATATCGTCACCTTCCATAATTGTTTCGGGCACCCCCAGCGGCACTTTGAAGTCACTGAGATTGGAAGGCAACTTTTCTTTAAGGCGGTATCCGTTCAAACATTCAACCACCAAAGCTGGATCATGCCCTTGCAGCAATGTGTTATACATTCCCACAGCCTGGACCATATTTCTCGGAACACAAATGTGCATTCCTCTTAAGGAATTGATCAGCATGCCCATCGGAGATCCGCTGTGCCAAATACCTTCTAACCTGTGGCCACGTGTTCGTACTATCAGCGGACAACTTTGCTGTCCTTTAGTACGATAGTGGAGTGTAGCCACATCGTCGCATAACTCCTGCAAGCCGTATACGACATAGTCCAGGTATTGAATCTCAGCTATTGGTCGTAAGCCTCTCATCGCCAACCCAGCACCCTGACCCATAATTGTAAGCTCGCGAATACCCGTGTCAAAAATTCTATCTTCACCATACTTGGCTTGCAAACCTGCAAAGGCCTGGTTTACATCGCCAATATGACCCACGTCTTCACCAAAAGCAAGCACCTTGGGGTTGCTGGCAAAAAGCTGATCGAAATATTTGTTTAGAACTTCGTAGCCATTCAGCATAGGTGAATCACTATCATACTGAACCTTAACTGCCGGCACTTTCAAAGGGCTTTTATCCGTCTCATTATACAAGTGCGAATTATAAAGTAGATCGTTTTCCTCTTTTAGGTCGTTATAATAATCTTTTAGCCAAAACAATGCATCCTCGTTTTTACCGGCTGCGGTTAAC
>DASQNW010000525.1:0-9848 GCA_035644775.1 Chitinophagaceae bacterium
TGCCGAAATAAAGCAAGATGGCCTGCTTCACCCATTCGTTCACCACCCAACCATTTTCTGCTGGTTCCGCTACCCGCAGGCGACCCTTATCTACTTCTTCGATCACAGAACGTATGTCGTCCTGGAAGGCTTTGTACGTCAACATTTCCCTGTTTTGCCAGGCCTGTTCGATGGACTCTTTCAATTTCATGTTGGTTATTTGCGGATGGCTCAAAAATTCCTGCAAACATAGTTGAATTTGAAAATCGCTCAACTTTGTGCATCGATCATGTTGTGAATGAAAATACTTGTACGATTACCGAACTGGCTGGGAGATATGGTGATGTCTGTTGCATTTATGCACCGACTTCGAATTTTGTATCCCGAAGCAAGTATAAGTGTGATCGCAAAAAGAAGCATTGATGAATTGCTAATTTTTTTTCCGCCTACAGTGCACCGTTTTGTTTTTGACAAAGTAGAATTTCCAGGGTTGCCGGGGCTTTGGAAGTTTGGCAGGCAGATAAAAAAAACAGAGAAGTTCGACGTATTTTTTTCTTTGCCAGACTCCTTCTCTTCCGCAGTAATTGGTTTTGCATCGGGTGCAAAAAGCAGGGTGGGATACAAAAGCCAGGGAAGAAGTTTTTTGCTTACGCATTCATATGCAAAGGCAGGAAACCTGCACCGCGTGCACGAATACCTGCAGTTGCTTGAGTTCTTTACAAAGCAGGCAGCTCCCGTTGCTAGGGTGGAATTGCTGCACCAGTTTACGCGAAAGCAACATGTGGTGGTAAACATTAATTCAGAAGCATCTTCACGCCGGTTAACAGTAACAAAAGCGGTGGAGATGATTGATACATTAAGACAAAATGTTCAAGAAGAAATTGTCCTGATCGGTGCGCCAAAGGAAAAGCTGTTTGTCAACCAGGTGTATCAGAAATTACAGTGTACCGATGGAATTGAAAACCTGGCAGGGAAAACTCCTCTCGTGCAGCTTGTGGAGCTTTTGGGGTCCGCCCGTATGATGTTGAGCACGGACTCCGGACCGGCACATCTTGCCAACGCCCTCGGCACTCAAACGATAGTGTTGTTTGGTGCAGGCAATGAAAGTAACACCGCTCCATTCAATGCCAATCTGAACTCTGTTGTCAGGCTTGGGAAACTCTCTTGTGAACCTTGCCTGAAAAACACCTGTGTTCGTTATGATGTGCCACAATGTCTTCAGCAGCTCAGTTCCGAAATGATTGTAAACAGAGTTGTACACCAATTACAACAGGCACCATGACCAACTCCTTATTTGAACAGGAATTGAATGCATCTCTCGAAATACTGCGAAGAGGAGGATTGATCGTGTATCCCACAGACACTATTTGGGGGATTGGCTGTGATGCTACCAACAAAGATGCCGTTGCACGTATTTTTCAACTAAAAAAAAGAGAAGACACTAAGTCAATGATTGTGCTGGTTGCTGAAGAACGTGACGTTCTGTACTACACGGCCTCACCGGACTTAAGCGTGTTCAACTTTATCCAGGAACAGGATAGGCCTACCACGGTAATCTATGAACATGCGCTACATCTTCCCGATAACTTAACAGCCGCTGACGGTTCCATTGCCATGCGGATAGTTCGTGATGAATTTTGCAGGCATCTCATCAAACGGCTAAAAAAACCCATTGTGTCAACTTCTGCAAACATTAGCGGCGCACCCGCACCGCAGCACTTCAACGAGATTTCTGATGAAATACTATCTGGAGTGGATCACGTGGTGAAATGGCGCCAGCAAGACACCACCAAAGCAATGCCCTCTCAGATCATCCGGTGGGAAAATGGCGCACCCATATTAATACGGAAATGACATTGCCGGAATGCGCTGGTGATTGTTACGAGTTTGTAACCGGCTCAGGTTCTTGTTCTGCAATTATCTTTGCCGCACATGGATATTCACTGCTCACCAAAGGAGGAAGAGTTGTTGCACAAAGTGGCCGAAGCAGCTGCGGAACTAAACATGCCCTGCTATTTAACGGGTGGTTTTGTGCGTGATAAAATTTTGAACCGGCTCACGAAGGATGCAGATTTTGTGTGCGTGGGAGAGGGGCCGGTGCTGGCGCAAAAAGTTGCGGAAAAATTTTTTCCGTTGCCTAAGGTGAACTATTTCAAGAACTTTGGTACCGCACAATTTAAACTTGCCGACGGTTTTGATCTGGAGTTTGTCGGTGCACGAAAAGAAAGCTATCGCTCCACATCACGCAATCCCGACGTGCTCCCCGGCAGCATTGCAGACGATCAAAACCGCAGGGACTTCACCATGAATGCGATGGCGATTTCCCTAAACCGCGATGACTATGGAAAGCTGGTAGATCCATTCGGCGGTGTTGAGGATCTCGAAAACAAGATTATTAAAACGCCATTAGATCCCAACATCACCTTTAGCGACGATCCTTTGCGGATGATGCGGGCAGTGCGCTTTGCCACGCAACTCGGTTTTAGCATTGAACCAAATACTCTACGTGCTATCAAGGATCAGTCGAGCCGCATCAGCATCATATCGCAGGAACGTATCACTGACGAACTCAACAAAATTGTTCTCAGCAAACAGCCTTCAATTGGTTTTTCTTTATTGTATGACACCGGTCTGCTGCAACTTATTTTTCCACAGATGGTGGATCTTGCAGGAGCTGAATACATCGACGGCAAAGGCCACAAGGATAACTTTTATCATACACTGCAGGTGCTGGATAATGTGGCAACCCGTTCAGAGAATCTCTGGTTGCGGTGGGCCGCCATCCTGCATGACATTGCAAAACCTGCAACAAAGAGGTTTGAAGAAGGCCATGGCTGGACCTTTCACGGGCATGAGGTTGTTGGCGGCAAAATGGTGCCTAAGATATTTGCCCGGTTGAAGCTACCCCTTGCAGAAAACATGAAGTTCGTTCGAAAGTTGGTGGAACTGCATCTGAGGCCCATAAGCCTTTCAAAAGAAGAGATTACGGATTCTGCTATACGGCGCTTGTTGTTTGATGCCGGCAATGATCTTGATGAATTGATGATTTTATGTGAATCGGACATCACATCAAAGAATAAGCATAAAGTAAAACGATACCTCGAGAATTTTGAACTTGTGCGGCAACGTTGCCATGAAGTTGAGGAAACAGATCGTATACGCAACTGGCAACCTCCGATAACTGGTGAAGAAATCATGGAGATCTTTGCCTTGCCTCCGTCAAAAAAAGTGGGCGACATCAAGAACGCCATCAAAGATGCCATCCTCGACGGCAAGATCAGCAACAGCTATGAGGCCGCTTACGAGTTTATGATCGAAAAAGCCAAAGAATATCATCTTCAACCTGTGAAGTAGGCGGTTTTAATTATTTTTGGCTATTGCACTTACAATCAAGCACATGGCGATATTGAAATTCAGGGTGTATTTTGAAGAGGATGACAGCGTTTATCGCGACGTGGCTATACGCCATACACAAAAATTTATAGACCTGCACGAGACGATACTCAAGTCGTATGAATTCGACAATAAACATGCAGCTACTTTTTATCGCAGCAATGACCATTGGCAGAGGGGAAGAGAAATTTCTCTTGACAAATATGAGAAAACCTACAAGGCACCTCCGCTGCTGATGAAAGAAACAACAATAGGATCTGAAATTAGAGATACCAACCAGAAGTTTATCTACGTCTATGATTTTGCAAAGAACTGGACCTTCCTGGTTGAGTTGATCAATGTATCTAAGGAGGAGAATCCAAAGATTTCCTATCCCGCAACCGTACGGAAAGAAGGGATTCCGCCAAGCCAGTATGGTACAAAAAGTTTGCTTGGAGAACGTTTTGCTGATGTTGAAGAAAAATATGACCTCACCAAAGGTGCTGAGGGTTTTGGTGAAGAAGGAGAAGAGGGGGAAGAAGCTACCGGCGCTGAAGAGCATGACAGCGCAACAGAGGAAGATATTTAGTGCGTGAGCGGCACCCGGCAAAATCCCACCATTTGATCGATGTATGTCTTTGCTTAAAACAGTTGTCGTTATTGCCGGGCCCACAGCTGTCGGTAAAACGAGGGTTGCTATTGAAATAGGCAAACTATTCAGCACAGAAATTATTTCTGCAGACAGCCGCCAATGTTACAAGGAGATGAAGATTGGCGTGGCCCGTCCCGAACCGGAAGAACTCGCCGCAGTACCTCACCATTTCATTGCATCGCATTCGATAGAAGAGCAGGTAAACGCTGCCGTCTTTGAACGATTTGCTCTTGAAAAAGCCCGTGGCATATTTAATAAAGAAGAAGTGGTTGTTGTTGTTGGCGGTACAGGCTTGTATATAAAAACTTTCTGCGAAGGGCTGGATGAAATACCTGAAGTTTCGGAGCAGCAACGGCAGGAAATCATAAGCAATTTTAAATTGAACGGCCTGCAGTGGTTGCAAGAGCAAGTGAAGGAACTTGATCCCGAATTTTTCAGAGCGGGAGAAACGCAGAACCCCCAACGGCTGATGCGGGCTTTGGAAGTAGCAAGAGCAACAGGCAGGTCAATTCTTAGTTACCGCAAAAGAGTCAGTGCAACACGAGATTTCCGCGTGATCAAAATAGCACTTGAAAAACCCAAAGATGAACTGCACCAGCGGATTGAGAGGAGAGTGGATGTTATGATGAAGGTCGGTTTATTAGAAGAAGTGAAAGCACTGATGCCGTTTCAGCACTTGAATGCGTTGCAAACTGTAGGATACAAGGAAGTATTTGAACACCTGAATGGTTCTATATCACTAGAAGAAGCAATAGAGCAAATTAAGAAGCACACAAGGCATTATGCAAAGAGGCAACTAACATGGTTTAGGAGAGACCCCGGTTTTTCCTGGTTCGATGCTGACGATGTAGAAAAAATAAAAGAGCACCTCCAGGATGCTCTATTGAAATAAGAAGGTTTATAGTTAGAATTTAAATCCAACCGTCATCAATGCATTGCCGACCGTTGATTTGAGGCGTGCGCCGGAATACAAAGCCCGGTTTTCTAATCGATAGGGAAAATGAACATCTTTTTGCATCGCATGAACGTAGGTTAAGTCTACGAAAAAACCCTGGTTGCGGTACCCAAGGCCGCCGCTCAAGTTTAGCCTGTTGCCTTTTTCACCATTGATATTCTGGTAAGGATTGCCATAATAAGCAGCTCCGAGACGAACCATCAGCGTAGTGAATTTTAGCTCTCCACCAACTCTGAAATTGAAAGCGCCTTTGTACGCTTTGTCTATAGCCCTGTTGAGTGATTTGAGGTATTCTTTTGTAGATGCATCACTCAGCCCGTTCTCCTCATCCTCCATAAAAGAAGAGGATTTATAGTTCACGTACTCGACATCTGCAGTAAGAAAGCCTCGTTGCTTCCTCACATCCTGGATCTCTCTCAATACATAGGAGATACTTCCAATCGCTCGGTAGGGAGTGATGAGTGTATACTTAAATTCAGAGGAGCCTCCATTAGTGTAGTCAATGGAATAATCAGTAAGCCTGCCCTGGTAGTTCTCTGTGTCAGTGGTGATCTCAGCCTGGTAAAGATCGGTAAGACTGTAAAGGGTAGGGGTATGAAAGGCAAGGCCCACGCGCCAGTATTCCTGCGGCTTGAAAATCATTCCTGCCTTCAGATTAAATCCTAAACCTTTTGTACTTAGTTCCTCTCTTACAGTAGCAAAATCAAAATTATTATTGGTATTGTCGGTTGCGTCTGCCTCTGTGTACATGCTGTTTCTTTCATAGCGAAGAATTGGGACGCCGAGAGAAACTCCAAACATGAACTTGTCGTGTTTACTCACAGCACCACCTAACGCGATTTCACTGATGCCTCCGCGTGTTTCAATCATTTGCTCTTGTATCAACCCTGAAGTAAAGGGTGCTCGGGTTTTGAAGTCAAAATTGCCACTACTGCCGCCTGCAACGGTATCTATCCAAAAAGTATTGAAGGCAAGGCTGGTCCCAAAAGGGAAATCTGAAGCCACTTTGTTCGCGTCTTTAATATTGCCGTTTCCAATCTCTTCCAGAAATTTTTGTGAGTAAGAGCTGCTGTTATTTGCACCTCGATAGAGCGTGTTGTTGTTGAAATCTGCGCTGCGTGTAAATGCAATGCTCACAGCGGTGTTTCTATTGTTCCTGCCCTGGTTGCCGGAGCCAAGCACGACACCAGTGGTTCCCCAGGCGAAACTGTTTTTTTGGTCTTTTTCGGTGCGATTCAGGTAGCTAGCCTTTGTTTTTCCCATGTGGTAAACGGGAGTAAATACGATGTCGCCGGTTTTGTAAAAAGCTAATCCGGCGGGGTTCACAAAAACTGCAGTAACATCTCCTCCTAATGATCCCATTGCCCCGCCTACCGCCTGGTTCCGTGCGGTGCCTCCTGGCGCTGTCCACGAAAACCTGAGGGCATCTGCTGGCTCCTGTGCGTAAGTCAAAGCAGCTGTGAGGCACATAAAGGCGACGAGTAAAAACCTTTTCATAACTCTGTATTAATCGTACGTAATGTTTTTTGGTAAACGCATAGCAATAGCATCCCTGTAGATGTGTTTTGCAGCATCTATAAAATCTACTTGCATGTGCGGAATGATCAGAATTTTCTTGCAGGAGCATTGCTACCACTGCTGCCCGAGCCACGTGAACCACCGGAATTGCTATTGCCGGAGGAGTTGTTGTTCGACGAGCCATTGGAGCGGCTTGGCGGTGGACTGTAAGACCCATTGTCGTTCCCCGAAGACGAATTGTTGTTAGAACCGGAGAAGACATTTCTCAGGTCGCGTCCGATATCTCTCCGCGATCCATTGTTGTTTGATGACCCATTGCTGTTGGATCCTTCGTTTCCGCCATAGCTCCGAATTTTGTTATCCGAAACTTTTGGATCATTGTTGTTTGCAGCAGGACTATCAAACACGCGGAGGTTTGTAGTTCTCGGACGATTATAAGAAGGACTTTTTGGATTGACAACAATTACGCGGGGTGCATACGGGTTGTAGTGATAATTCCAGTAAGAGTAAGAATTCCATGGACTGTTATAATAATAGCCGTTGCGGTATGCATATGGATGATAGCTATACCAGTCGTTGTCAAAATCGTTCCAACGCTGACGGTTTCTTACTTTCATTCTAAGATAACGATCGTCGTAGCTGTAGTAGTCGTTTTCGCTATTCCTTTCTTCGCTTCTATACTGCCGATCCTCTCTTTCTTCAACACGGGCATATTCTTCCTGTGGACGTTCAGGTGAAAAATAAACATCATCAGGAGTTTGTCCGGTTTTGTAAGCTGTGGTGCAGTTTGTAAATATTAATGTGAGGGCGAGCAGGGGTAAAAATGATTTCATAACAGATTTTTTAACGGTTACGTGGATGTGTTACTTTTGCCGCTTCAAAACTTCATCCATGTGTAAATTACTTCGTTTGCTGTTAAAGCAATGATAAAGGTAACTGATTGTTTTTTGTTGGTTTCCATAGGCAATTTACACCGCGGCAATTGAAAATTTATGTCAAAACAAATCACATCGCGTTCTGAAGATTATTCGCAATGGTACAATGATCTTGTAATAAAAGGTGGGCTGGCAGACTATTCGGCAGTACGAGGATGTATGGTGATTAAGCCCTATGGTTTTGCACTGTGGGAGAACATGCGTGATGTGTTGGATAAAATGTTTAAAGACACAGGTCATCAGAATGCATACTTCCCCTTATTTGTGCCAAAGAGTTTGTTTGAAGCTGAAGAAAAAAACGCGGAAGGTTTCGCAAAGGAATGCGCCGTAGTTACACACTACCGTTTGAAATCGGACCCTCATAATCCAGGCAAACTGATGGTAGATCCTGAAGCAAAACTTGAGGAAGAACTCGTGGTGCGGCCTACCAGCGAAGCCATCATTTGGAACACCTATAAAGATTGGATACAGTCGTACCGGGATCTTCCCATACTTGTGAACCAATGGGCAAATGTTGTGCGATGGGAAATGCGTACCAGGCTTTTTTTGAGAACAGCTGAATTCTTATGGCAGGAAGGTCATACGGCGCATGCTACTGCAGACGAGGCAATAGACGAAACAAAAAAGATGCTTGAGGTATATGCCACTTTCGTAGAAGACTACATGGCGTTGCCTGTGATTCGTGGTGTAAAGACACCTAACGAACGTTTTGCCGGTGCAGAAGACACCTATTGTATTGAAGCCCTGATGCAGGATGGAAAAGCATTGCAGGCAGGAACTTCACATTTCCTGGGACAGAACTTTGCCAGGGCATTTGACGTTAAATTTCTGAGCAGAGAAAACAAGCAGGAATATGTGTGGGCTACGAGCTGGGGAGTTAGTACGCGGCTTATTGGAGCATTAGTAATGGCTCACAGCGACGATGATGGTTTGGTGCTGCCTCCCCGCATTGCACCCATACAGGTGGTGATTGTGCCAATTTACAAGGGTGATGAGCAAAAGAAAAAAATTGGTGAACGCGTTGATGCAATAGTTCAGGAGCTGAAGTTGTCCGGCATTCGTGTAAAATATGACGATAACGAAAACAATAGGCCGGGTTGGAAGTTTGCAGAATACGAGATGAAGGGAGTGCCTGTAAGGCTGGCGGTTGGTGCACGTGATTTGGAAAACAACGTGGTTGAGGTAGCGAGGAGAGATACAAAGCAAAAAGAAACGGTGGCACTCGACCATGTAGTTAGCTACACCAGGAGTTTGCTGGAGCAAATACAAAAAAATCTTTTTGAGAAGGCCTTTCAGTTCCGGTCGTCACTTACAACAGAGGCCAACACCTGGGAAGAGTTTGAACAACTGCTTGACAACAAAGGCGGCTTCATTTCAGCTCATTGGGATGGCACACCGGAAACAGAAGAAGCTATAAAAGAAAAAACCAAAGCCACCATCAGGTGTATTCCGCTCAATAATAAAGCTGAAGAAGGCTCGTGCATTTTCACCGGCAAGCCGTCAAAGGAGCGGGTGTTATTTGCTCGAGCGTACTAGCGTTGAGTGTGGCAAGATCAGTGGAGCAGATATGTAAATAAATTTGCACAGCATACAAGGCTCCTTTACTTTTAATGAATACCAAACCAAAACTTATGGAGCAATCAAGCAGCAGCCTTTTCTCCCTCACCATTGATCCTATCACTAAAGCACATCTCTCAGAAACGGCACGATGGGCCAGGTTTCTTGCAATAATCGGGATGGTGTTTATAGCTCTGGGTGGAGTGGGAGTGCTTTACTTTGGTTATATCATGAGTTCGATGGGCAACTCTTTAGAGGAAGGTTATAGCGGTGGTCGTTCTGCCTTCTTCCCTGGGTTTGGTGTAGGTGTCGCGATCTTCTACATTATTCTGCTGGTGATCTGGTTCTTTCCACTGATGTATTTACTTCGGTTTTCCAGCAGAGCCAGAAGAGCATTGCACACGAATGACCAGCAGGCCCTGAATGATTCATTCCTCAACCTCAAAGCTTGCTTTCGGTATGTGGGCATTCTCACCATCATTATTCTTGCGTTCTATACGTTGGGGATTGTTTTTGCGATCGTTGGATCAGCAGCGTTTTCGTAAGCTTATCAGCTATCTTGATGCCAGGTAGTTGTAATCTTTTAAAAGTATCTCCAAAAAGTCAAAAGGCGACATGGAAGTTTCAATACTAAGGTGCGCCTTTATTTTTTCGCTTGCATGCGCTGCAAGGTCGTAGTCATGATTTCTTTTTGCAGTGTCGGATATACTTTTCAGTGCATTAATATCCCGGTCACTTAGTCTCATCACCTGAGGAAAAGAGGGTGTATATCCATCGGCTACTGAAAGAAAGATAGTGTCGTCAATACTTGCTCTATTGTTGATTTGAATCACTATGGTCTGTGCCAGGAGATCACCAAGACGTTGGTGCTTTTTTGAGT
>DASQNW010000526.1:0-2664 GCA_035644775.1 Chitinophagaceae bacterium
GAAATATATTTTATCAAATGGAGTAAAAAACCGGTAGCATTCAGAACTTTCCGTTCTGTTGATGCCTTGCAGCCTTACCTGCGTTCCATTGACCTGACTTCTTTATTGCAAAATCTTTACGTTCAAAGCTGAATTATATAATGGACAAACAAGTACAAGACAATCCTGAGCCGGCTAAGCAGCCTGCCATTGAAAAAGACGATCTCAAAATGAGTGTAAATGATAACCCAAGGGCTAATGAAAACCTGGACGCATCCTCATTTGAGATGGAGGAAGGGCCAGGTAGTGAGATTACGGATGGTGAGGCGAGCTGAACTATCTGAGAATCTCAAAATGGCTGAATGATTGGTAATCGCTTTCCTTGATTTCAATATCTATCACTTCAGCATCTTTTGGACCTTTCCAACACCAGTTGATAAAAGACTTAATGGCTTCTTCCTTTCCACTTATGCAGGCTTCTACATGACCATCTGCTGTATTTTTTATCCAACCCTTAATGCCTAATGCTGTGCCTGCATCTTTTGCTGTAACTCTATAAAAAACACCCTGCACCTTTCCTTTTATCAATATATGTTTTGTGAGTTCCATTCAAATGATTGTAGCAAAAGCGGCACCATTATATTTCTTTCAGCTTGTCTTTTTTCATTGAGCGCAGCATGATGTTAAAAGGTTGCTGGTTGACTAGTGCGTTCACCGCTTGCGCAATTCTCTTGGTGCGGGTAGGATCTGTTTTAGCGCTATCGATCCAGCGAATAAAATACAACTGGTGGGAAGGTGCAAGCGTTTTATAAAATGCAAAACCTTCCGGTTCAAATTACAGGCATTCTTTAAAATCTTCCGGTATTGCGATGGCTGCTCCATCTACTTCTAACTTTACATTCACTTCATGACCCTTGGTTTTACCGATTGCTTTTCTCATAGCGGTATTCAGCGCCATAATAAAATCACCGCCACCAACATGAATTAATGCCACACCTGTTATAGCATATTGATCCAGCTTGCCTTTTACCCTAAACGATTTTTTGTTGCCTGGTTTTAATTCCAAGGCAAGTGCTTCCGGAATATCAATATAGGTCCAACCGGTTTTTTCGCCTTGCTTGTCAAACCGCTTGATGATGGTTTTAAATTCTATCATATCTTTTACCTGCTAAACTTACAGATTTGCATCCTGTTTTGCAACTGCTTAGTCGTAAGTAATTTATCTTGTCTTAGACACTGTATTGAGTAAAGTGGGGTAAAATAATGTTATGAACATTTAAACCCGAATATGTATTCAATATGCAAGTAATCACGTTACTTCAATCTTGTATAAGGAAGTAATCGTAGAATAGTCTTTGCTTGAAGAATAAGTCCAAGCATTTTACAGGTCCCTGATTTAAAAGATTCAAAAGTATTTACTCGGGGTTTTCGGATTCAGTTCTTTTATAATGGCATGAGATTAGAAGTGTCATAGTAATAAACCAGTTGGCTATGAATGAAAGAAACAGAAAGAGTGAAGAAGGAAAACAGGAAAAGAATCAGCCAAGCAAGCGTTCTGAAGAAAACCCTTCAAAAAAAGAAGAAGAAACGCCCATCTACCTGACAAGCGACAGTACTTTGCAGACTCCCTCCGAACATGAACATGATAAAAGCATTGATCCCACGAAAAATGCAAGGATGGAAGCCTCAGATGATGATCTTCATGATATTAAAGCCGGAAAGATGACAGGTAGAGATGAAATCAATACAGAAGACGTTTAAACTTAATCATATGCAGGATAGAGAAAATAACAGGAACGCACAATCAGAGAAGTATTCGGAATATGCAGGTAAGTCGCACGGCCAGCAAGGAGTAGATAAAGCTCCGGGCGAAGAACCCTCTGAGGATAATGTGCAATTCACCATGGAAAGCCAGAAGGGCAAGAAGGTGGATGCTGATCTGGAACAGTCGAAAGACAGACCTTTGGACAAACAGGATTTATAAATATTAAAGTCATACACATGCAAACATCTGACAAACCAGACAATACAGGCAACGAACAGCAAATGCCTCAGGGCAACAGGCCCCCGGGTATTGCTACAGTTGATGGAAGTGATAGCCAGACACCCGAAGAAAGAGACGCTGCAATTGGCACTGAACCCGATACAAAACGACTAAGAAGTGAAAAAGAAAGTGTAGAACAGAATCGGGACAAAGGCAATGTTTCACATGGCTAAACCTTTACCTGCTAAGGGATGCCTTTCCTCATACTTCTTCCCCTAAAACAGGTAATGTGGTGATACACTACTAACTTCTCATTGGCAGAATCCCTTTCGAAACCTTTTATCTTGTATATGAAGAAGCTTGTTTACATATAACGAATTCTTCACAAACTGAGGTATAGATTGTGCAGGTAAGAAAGGGATTCTTGCACATGGAAAAAATTTACCTTCTTCTCCGTAATAATATTCAATCTGGCCCTTTTACTTTAACTGAATTGGCCAATAGTGCTATTTGTTCCGATGATCTTGTATGGATTTTGGGAAAAAGCAATACCTGGTGTTATGTGGATGAGATAGTAGAACTAAGACTATTGAATAACAGTTCTTCCGTATCTGTCCCGGCGAACAGCATTTCCATAACCCCTCCTGTTAAAACAAATTCACCAAGAATATTTGTAAGCCTTCCTTCTCACAATAATAACT
>DASQNW010000527.1:0-19080 GCA_035644775.1 Chitinophagaceae bacterium
CATACTCAAGGGCTTAAGAGCGCATAATGTTACAATTAACCAAACCACTTGCTTTCATTGACATTGAAGCAACAGGATCAAACGTCTCAATAGACCGGATCGTTGAGATCGCCATCATCAAACACCTCCCCGATGGAAATCGAAGTTCGAAGAGAAAGTTATTGAACCCACAAATTCCTATTCCTCCCGCAATTGAAGAAATACACGGTATCTCAAACGAAATGGTTAAAGATGCGCCCAGTTTTAAGCAGGCCGCCCAGGAAATAAAGCAATTTCTGAACGGATGTGATATTGCTTGTTATAATGCATACCGTCTTGATATTCCACTATTGGTTGAAGAATTTATTCGTGCCGGTGTTGAGTTCGATATGAAGAACAGAAAGTTGGTAGATGTGCAAAAGATTTTTCATCAAATGGAGCAACGCACACTGGCAGCAGCATATAAATTCTACTGCAACAAAGCGTTGGAAAATGCCCATAGCGCAGAAGCCGATGCTGCAGCAACAGCAGAAATTCTGGATGCACAACTTGATAAATATCCCCAGCTTGGCAATAGCGTTGATTCTGTGTTAAAAAGTGTGGGCGAAGACAATATAATCGACTTCGCCAGGCGTTTTACGTATGATGATAAGGGAGTAGAAGTCTTTAATTTTGGCAAGCACAAGGGAAGAGCAGTTTGTGATGTTCTCAAATCAGAACCTCAGTACTACGATTGGATGATGAAGGGTGAGTTTCCCATGAATACGAAGCAAAAGCTAACAGAAATCTACACCCGCGCCATGCTAAAAAAATTCTAAGCCATCTCAGTGGAGAAACTTGTTATTATACCTACTTATAACGAGAAGGAAAACATTGCAGCCATTTTGCAGGCAGTTTACGATTTGCAGCAGCAGTTTCATGTTCTTGTGATTGACGACAGTTCTCCAGATGGAACTGCCGATGTTGTGAGAACACTGCAGCCATCTTTCTCAAACACTGTGTTCCTGGAAGAACGTAAGGGTAAACAGGGTCTTGGTACGGCTTACATCTATGGATTCAAGTGGGCTGTGTCAAGAGGCTACCGCTACATTTTCGAGATGGATGCGGACTTCTCGCATAACCCTGCTGATCTGCAGCGATTGTACAAGGCTTGTGCCGTGGACGGTGCGGACGTTTCTGTAGGATCCAGGTATGTAAAAGGAGGTGGCGTAAAAAATTGGCCATGGGATAGAATAGCTTTATCTAAAGGCGCCTCGTTATATACGCAACTAATCACCTGGATGCCATTAGCAGATCCCACAGCCGGCTTTGTATGCTATACAAAAGAGGTATTGGAGACCATCAATCTGGAAGAAATTCATTTTGTGGGATATGCGTTTCAGATAGAAATGAAGTTTGCAGCATGGAAGCTAGGCTTCGAAATAGAAGAAGTACCTATTCAGTTTGAGGACCGCAAGTATGGTGAGTCGAAGATGAATAAGGGCATAGTAAAAGAAGGGATAATTGGAGTACTGAAACTTCGTTGGTACAGCCTATTTACTAGCTACCGCAGACGGGTTAAAAGCAGGTTTACGCCGCCTGCTACGGTTAGTCAGCCAGTGGAAAAATAGTATTTATCGCCCTTTGTTTGAAGGTCTCAAATGGCGGCACAGCGGCGCGTGTAATCATTTAATCATTTTCTTTGCTCCTCATGAAAAGAGCGCTACTGCAACTGCATGCTGCTGTATTTCTATGGGGGTTTACGGGCGTGCTTGGTCGAGCAATTCAGCTAAGCTCGGTGTGGCTGGTGTGGTATAGATTGTTAATTACCGTTGTTTCAATTTGGATCCTCTACTACTTTCTCAATAAGATCAGAAAGATATCGCTGCACTCCGTCTTTACTATTGGGGGTATTGGTTTTATTCTCGCACTTCACTGGGTAAGCTTCTATGGCAGCATAAAATATGCAAATGTCACCATCGCGCTAACCTGCCTCTCTACTACGGCACTTGTTTCTTCAATTCTGGAGCCGCTGATACTTAGGAAGAAATACGATCTCCTTGAAATTTTGTTAGGGTTGTTCGCCATCGCCGGGATCATTATCATTTACAACACTCATTTACAGTTTTCATTAGGAATCATTATTGGCCTTGTGTCTGCCGTTCTTACTGTACTATCATCAGTGCTTAATAAGAAGATCATAAACAATTACGCCCCGGAGCAGATCACACTTTATCAGCTTACAGGAGGCTTTCTCGGGCTCACGTTGATAGTTCCTTTTTATCTCTGGATCTCAAACGAAACAGCACCCCTGCCTTCTTCCACAGATTGGCTTTGGCTATTCTTGCTTAGCTGGGTGTGCACCATCTTTACTTTTTTTCTGTACATCCGTTCGCTAAAGAAAGTCTCGGCGTTTACGTTGAACCTTGTGCTTACCCTGGAGCCGGTGTACGGAATTGTGCTGGCTTTTATCTTCTATGAGGAAAATAAGCTTCTTAGCAGATGGTTCTATGCCGGCTTTTTGTTGATTTCCATCGCTGTAATTTTTCACATGTGGCGCTTACTAAAGCCGGTGCGAAAGGAAACCGCCCCAATGACTCCACAGTAAACTAAGCAGCTACTGTGATATATTTTACAAGTGTTCTTTTGGCTATAGGAAGTACGGTTTCTTCAACCGGAAACTTCAATTCTGTTTCAATACTATACACCGCAGGGTTATTAACGTTATAGCTTTTTATAAGTTCGTACTTAATGTTCTCATATGTGTTTACCATGCTACGTTGCCATTGGTCAATATACAACGTCTTCATGCTTCTATATTTCTCATCATGCTTTTCAAAAAATGACAAACGGTAATGATAAACTTTAGTATCCTTTGAATTGCCGACACTTAAAAAAAAGTATCCTTCCTGTATATCAAGCGGAACGAGGCCAATAGGGGAGATGGTTAGATTTTCCTCAACAAACTCATAAATCTCAGTACCGCTGCTAATGGTGGTCTTCATCTCCCCTGCAGAATAGTTGATGATCTCTTCAAGTTCCTGCATCAGTTCATCATCTGCAATCATCTGCTCGTATAATGTTTGGAGTTTTTCAATCTGTATTCCTGTCAGCTTTTTTGGGAAGTGTTCCTGCAGGTATTTTTTGTTTTCCCGGAATGCCACAATGTTGTTGTAGTGAAAGATCAAGTCTGCGAGCTGTGGGTATAATTTATTGCTGTTGAAGTATTGATTCACCTGCTGCAGATACGCAAGCAGCGTATATTTCTTCAGTTCAAAATCGATATATCCTTCAAAAAACCAGGTCTCGGATAATTGTTTCATAGTTCTAACATTTGATACCTAATTTAATAAAAAGCATTTGAAAAATAAATCTGTTGATGTGTTTTAAGGATTATTTGCACTCACCTGAAAAAGGAACAATAACAGAAAGACAACTGATATGCTGTTCTCAATTTCATAACTACATAAAAAAAGCATCCTGACGGATGCTTTAAAAGCGTTTGTTAATTGTTGCGCTATATTTCTCTTTCGCTATTGAAATTTTCCAGTTCATGTGCAACAGCAGTAAGAAAGGTAGCACCCAGGCTGCCATCGATGATTCTGTGGTCGTAACTCATCGACAAGTACATCATGTGTCGTATGGCAATACTATCTCCGTGTGGAGTTTCGAGAACTACTGGTCTTTTTTTGATAGTGCCTACGGCGAGGATAGCCACTTGTGGTTGATTGATTATTGGTGTGCCCATAAGGCTGCCAAAGCCACCAACATTGGTGAGTGTAAAGCTGCCACCTTGGATATCTTCAGAGCGCAATTTATTGTTCCGAGCATTATCTGCCATACCATTCACCTGTTTGGCAAGGCCAACCAGGTTTAACTGATCGGCGTTTCTGATTACGGGCACAATCAAATTTCCATTCGGCAAAGCGGTTGCCATCCCAATGTTTATGTCTTTTTTTATGATTATACGCTCTCCATCTACAGAGCTATTGATCAGGGGAAATTTTTTGATGCATCGTACTATGGCCTCGACGAATAAAGGTGTGAAAGTGAGTTTTGTCCCTTCACGTTTTTCAAACTCTTTCTTTACGCGTTCACGCCACAAAACCATGTTCGTGACGTCTGCCTCATTGAACGAAGTAACGTGCGGGCTTGTTTGCTTGCTCCGCACCATGTGATCAGCTATCAACCGGCGCATACGATCCATTTCTATGATTTCGACATTACCGCCATACGTAGCTGGTGTGTCGTAATTTGCTTCGGATGATGGTTGTTCTTTTCGGGTGATTTCGTTACTTGATTGATGGGGATTAGTTTGTATTTCCTTTTGAGAAACGGATTGCTGCTGCGGTGCAGTGCCGTTTCGTTTTCTGCTAACGTATTCAAGTATATCTTTCTTCGTGATCCTCCCTTCATTGCCGGTGCCCTGTATGCGCTCCAGCTCGGATAAAGCAACACCTTCCTGAGCAGCGATATTTAGCACAAGCGGAGAATAAAATCTGTTTGACGAAGAAGCAGTGTTTTGCACGTGCTGTGTTTTCGCTGCAGGCTGTGGTTGCTCCTGAACAGGATTATACCTTTCTTGAGGCGCCTCATGCGGGGTTGGCTGGTAATTAAACTGGTTAACCTGTTCCTGTACGTTGGTTTTTATGCGTGCTATCACAGAACCTACGGGGACTACATCATTTTCTTTGTACAACAGTTCTTCTACTACGCCTTCTTCTGTTGAAGGAACTTCGCTGTCCACTTTGTCTGTAGCAATTTCCAGCAAAGTTTCATCCATCTTGACAGCTTCGCCAGGGCTCTTGTGCCACTTTAATATAGTTGCTTCCATGATGCTTTCGCCCATTTTCGGCATTACCAGGTCAACTGTAGCCATTGTATTGTTTTTATATTTAATTCTTTTCCTCCAAACTTCAACAGCTGCCGGTTACTTGGTGATTCAGCCCTCTGAAATCTTTCAACCATCTAAAAAGGAAAAACCCAAAAGTAAGAAACCACTGAATAGGTTTAGCCGGGAGTCTGTAGAATAAACTTCCGCAACAGGTTCAGAGCTTGGTTTGCGGTGAGTTCTATGTTGCGGCGCCTGTCGAAACGGAAGTGGTGTTTTGAAGCTTCTATGTTGTTATGGTCACCTACAGCTATCCAAACCAACCCCACTGGTTTTTCCATTGTTCCTCCACCCGGGCCCATGATGCCTGACGTGGCTATTACATAATCAGTCTTTAGCTGCTTTAATGCGCCAGCGGCCATTTCTCTTACTGTTGCTTCACTCACCGCACCTTTATCCAGCAAAGTCTCGTGTGCAACATTCAGTACATCTTCCTTTACTTCATTAGCATAGCTGACTATACCACCCTTAAATATTGAAGAAGATCCCGGCAATGATGTCAATAAGTGGGCAATATAGCCTCCGGTGCAGCTTTCGGCTGTGCCCAGGGTGGCACGTCTTTTTTGAAGTAGTCTAAATACTATCTCTTGCAGCGAAATATCCTCGTCTGCGACCACCCATTCACTTACAAGATTGCTCATTTCCTTAAATAATGCATCCAGTTCTCTGTTAAGGGTTGGTCCGCTACTGCCTTTTGATGTGAGCCGTAATTTCACGGCTCCATAGTTAGGTAAATAAGCAAGTTTTACATGCTCAGGCAAACTGTTCTCAAACTCTGTAAGAACCTCAGCGATCATTGACTCGCCCTGGCCGATGGTATATAAAGTTCTATGCACAATTACAGGTAATTCGAAGCGCTCCTGAAGTTTAGGTAAAACGGCTGCTTCTATGAGACCCATCATTTCATATGGAACTCCCGGCAAAGACACATACACTACTTTATCTTTTTCAAACCACATTCCAGGCGCTGTTCCCCGGGCGTTTGGTAATACAATACAATTGTGGGGAACCTCAGCCTGCCTGAGGTTCCGTTCTATCAAAGGCCTGTTCAGGCGCAGGAAAATATTTTTTACATTTTCTAGCACGTCTTCATTTATCACGATTTCAGAACCGAAGTATTCGCAAAGGGCAGGCTTGGTAATGTCGTCCGCAGTAGGGCCAAGGCCCCCGGTAATGATTATGACGTCACACTCGGAACTTTCTTTTTCCAACACATGGTGGATGTCTAGCTTCACATCACCCACTGCAATTCTGCGCTTTACCCAAATTCCAATCTTATTCAATTCGCGGGCAATAAAGCTGCTGTTGGTATCAACAGTTTGTCCTATCAGTAATTCATCGCCTATCGTTATTATACTTGCATTCACTTCTTTCATCAGTGTTTGTGTTTATCGATCGCCTAATTTTATTGCAATCTAAAACATAATGAAAAGCATTTTAGTTGTTGTGCTACTGCTGTCAGGTGTTACAAGCACTTCAGGTCAAACACCGGCACAGGGCCTAGCAACGGCGTTCCAAAGATTTGAAAGGGATCAACAAATGAAGGCGGGTATAGCTTCATTGTATGTTGTAAACGCAAAAACGGGGGCGGTCATCTTCAATAAGAACGGGAATATCGGCCTTGCTCCTGCTTCAACTCAAAAGATCATCACGGCAGCGAGCGCCTATGAAATGCTGGCCAAGGATTTCAGGTACATTACAGATTTTAGCATTGGTGAAGACGATGGGAAAAAGATACTATATATCAAACCTTCAGGCGATCCCACCCTCGGAAGCACACGTTGGGAACAAACAAGTAGTAAGAGCTTCCTAAACAGGATATCAAAAAAAATTTCAGCAACAACCATTGACAACATTGTTGTTTTAGATGAAGATTGGAATCACGAATCTATTCCAGAAGGGTGGATTTGGCAGGATGTAGGAAATTACTATGGTGCAGGCGCAAGTGCCCTTAATTGGCGCGAAAACAAGTTTGAGGTAGTGCTTCGTTCCGGCACCAATATAGGCGAACCGGTGAAGGTAATTTCGACCGAACCGCGATTGCAGTCCTATGCTATTCATTCAGAGGCTACATCAGCTGCGAAAGGCTCCGGCGACAATGCCTACATCTACTTTGACCTGGGCTCAACTGGCGCAGTGGTGAGAGGGACGATTCCTGTTAACGAAAACAGGTTCATTATCTCCGGCGCAACTCCATCTGCAAAGCAGCAGTTTATTGCTTCATTGGCCGAAGCTTTAAAGATAGATCTCAAAAATTCGCTTGTTGAGAATACTAGGTCCTTAAAGATCACTGAGCTTGTGCACCGGGAACATTCACCTCCCTTGGACAGCATTATTTATTGGCTGAATAAAAAAAGCATCAATCTGTTTGGGGAAGCATTACTGAAAACCATTGCACATAAGAAAAGCAAGGTGGCAAGCACTGCCAAAGGTGTACAAGCCATAAAAGAGTTTTGGAAATCGAACGGTATTGATCCGGTTGAATTGAATATTGCCGATGGTTCTGGTCTTTCACCGTTAAACAGGGTTACAACCCGGGCGCAAGTATTGGTGTTGCAGTACGCGAAGAAGCAGCCCTGGTTTGCGGCATTTTACAACTCTTTGCCGGAGTACAATGGAATGAAGATGAAAAGCGGAACCATCAATGACGTCAAGGCTTATTCAGGTTATCATCGTGCACGCAACGGAGAAGAATACATTTTTTCGTTTGTTGTAAACAACTACAATGGTTCATCCGCTACCTTAGTGCAGAAAATGTACCAGGTCCTTGATCTCTTAAAATAGGCTTATGCAAAATTATAAGAACCACAGGCAGATAGTTGTAAGCTATCACATATTTACATGGCTCGGATTACTCGCATTGCTGGCGGGCTCAATACGGAATTTCGTGTACTCAACCAGGGATAATCTTTATTCTTCGTCGCTGTTGGTGCTTGTTTCAGTACTGCTTATCAGCATTGCACTACATGCCCGAAAGTTTGGGCTTATAGCACAGGACCGGGCCATACGTGCTGAAGAAAATCTGCGCTATTTTATGCTTACCGGAAAGCCCATGGACAGCAGGATTACATTAAAGCAGATTATTGCGCTAAGATTTGCCTCAGATGAGGAACTGCCTGCGCTAGCACAACGCGCGGTGGACGAGAAGTTAAGCAATATTCAAATTAAAAAGCTAATCCGCACCTGGAGGCCAGATACACACCGGGTTTAGTTAGCCGCCTATAAATCTATCGAGGCTTACTTTGCCTGGACCAGCAATCAAAATGGTAATAAAACAAATAAGAAAGATTCCGGGCAGCTCGCCTTTTCCAAAAAAATCGCCCTTGTTTGCATGAAACAAAGCAACAGACATCGCGATAATGAGCGGTATGCAGGCGAAACGAGTGAATAGCCCTAACATCACAAAAACAGAGCAAAAAAATTCTGCAAAAATCACCAGTGATAAAGAAGCTGTGGGGCCTAAGCCGAAAGGATCCGAAAAACCCCCTGCCTTCTGCGAGAAATGCATTAGCTTATCCAAACCATGATTCACCATCATGAGTGAGCCGGCACCTAATCTTAAAATCAGCATGGCAAAAGAAAAAGCCGAATCTGAAGTGCGTGTGCTAAAAATCTTTTTCATTCTCCGCCTATTATTTCGTTCGGCAATTTTAAGCAAACAAATCCAATTTCCTGACGACAACTAATTGGTGAAGTTTTGTTAAACATGAGCTCTCTGATTCATTTTGTTCCGTTCTTTGGCAGCGATGTTTGGTCACCCTGATAATAATTCGAATATTTACAACGTTATCATTTCAACGGCAAATGGACGATTTATGATGAAATTCTGTTTACCAGTTCTTCTTTGTTTTATCTCACTTCATTCTCTTGCACAACAAACTTTCAATTTTCGAGATCCTCATCAACAGTTTAATGAAGCCAAAGAGTATTTTCAAAAAGGCCAGTACAATCTTGCATATCCCTTATTGAAAGAACTTCAGCAGTCATTACGTGAAACAGATCTGGCCAACAATCCTGTAATGGTTCAGGAGATCAACTATTACAGTGTGGTGAGTGCGTTGAAGCAGAATGAGGACCGTGCGGAACACGCGGCTAAAGACTACATCGAACTCACGAAGAACAATGCCCGGGTGCAAATGATGAACTTCCATCTGGCTGAATACTATTTTCGTAAACAGCAGTTTTCAGAAGCGGCTCAATTGTATGAAGGTGCAAATATTGCAAACCTCAACAACCGTGAAATTGCTGACATGAAGTTTCACCAGGGCTATTCGTATTTCACATTACAGCAGTTTGCACAAGCAAAGCCTCTGTTCAATTCCATCAGGCAGGTGAAAGATGACCCCAACTACATGGATGCAAACTATTATTATGGTTTCATTGCTTTTCGAGATCGCAATTACAATGAGGCGTTGGAAAGCTTCCGGGTGGTTGAAAACGCTCCTGCGTATCAATCTATAGTACCATACTATATAGCTCAGATTTACTACGTACAGGGCAAAAAAGAAGAAGCGATTGCTTATGCAGAAAACAAGTTGAAAGCTGGCAATGCTCAGTATTACGATCTTGAGCTAAAGCAGTTACTTGGGCATGCTTATTTTGAGAAAAAGCAATATCCAAAGTCGTTGCCCTACCTGCAAGACTACGTTGCCCGTTCAAAAAAAGTGCGCAGAGAAGATCTTTACGAGCTCTCCTATGCATATTACCAGGAGAACCAGCTACAGAAGGCGATAGAGGGATTCAAACAATTAAGTGGAAAGGAGGATTCATTAAGCCAGCACTCTATGTATTTGCTCGGTGATTCGTATTTGAAAACCGGACAAAAATCAAATGCACGAAATGCATTTCTATTTAGTTCGGCAAATAACAGCAACCAGGACCAACGGGAGATTTCCCGCTTCAATTATGCAAAGTTGTCCTATGAACTTGGCTACCAGGATGAAGCTCTGAACAATCTTAAATCATTTCTGAATGATTACCCGGACTCCAGGTACCGCACAGAGGCAACGGAGTTGCTGGTTGGAGCATTGGCCAACACAAATAATTATCGTGATGCACTGAGCCTGCTCGAAAGCCTGCAGACTCCATCAACGAATGCAAGAAGATTGTATCCAAGGATTTTGTACGGACGTGCTACAGAATTGATCAATGATGGACAGCTCGCAGAGGCAAATGCGCTCCTGGACAAGGCATTGAAAGATCCAAACAACGCATCTGTGCTACCTCTTGTAAGCTTTTGGAAAGGAGAGATTGCTTACCGGAATAACCATATCGATGAAGCGATTCGTTATTATCACGCGTATTTAAATTCAGGAGCACCTGCTTCCGGCGAGGCCAATGAGAGATCGGTTAGGTACAACTTAGGCTACACCTATTATAGAAAAGAAAATTATCCAGTTGCTCAAACATATTTTGAGCCGCTGGCCAGGAATGTTTCTTTAAGTTCAGACCCGCTCACGCAAGATGCTTATGTACGTACAGCGGATGTCTATTACATGAACAGGAACTTTGCTCAGGCAAGAAGCATGTACGACAACATTATCCGGATGTCGTGGGCTGCAGAAGATTACGCCACGTTTCAAAGAGGAATGATAGCAGGTATCAGCAATGCCTCTGAGAAAATAACTCTACTCAACACGCTTATCAGAAAGTTTCCGCAGTCATCGCTGGTGAACGATGCTAATATGGAGATTGCCAACACCTACATGGCAGACGAGCGGTTTAGAGATGCGGTTCCTTATTTGAATACCGTCGCTAAAGCTTCTGGCAACAGCAGCTTAAAGCCGCAGGCACTGCTTAAACTCGGCATAGCCTACTACAATTTAAACAACAGGGATGAGGCAATCGCTCAATACAAAAAATTGATCAACGATTATCCAAACGCTCCGGAAGCAGACGATGCTCTAGACAATCTGAAGACAATTTTTGTAGAAGGCGGCCGTCCAAATGAATATGCAGATGTTGCCCGGCAGGCAGGCAGGCCTCTATCGGTAAACGCAGAAGATTCGCTGACCTATGCGGCGGCAGAAATTCAGTATGAGAATGGCAACACTGCAGCTGCACTTACATCTTTTACTAATTACCTGCAACGCTTTCCCACGGGCACGTATTCCACCAATGCATATTACTTCCGTGGAGAAATATATAACAGCCGCAAAGACTGGAAAAACTCTTTAGAGAATTTTGAAGTGGTAGCCGAAAGAGCACCAAATCAATATGCAGAGAGATCTATATTATCAACGGCCAGAATTTACTTTTTCGAGCAGAAGAACTATCCTCAGGCGGAGAAATATTATGGACAGCTGAGACAGATCACTGCCAGCCAGGAAAACCGCCTTGAAGCATTGCGTGGATTGCTTCGCAGCCAATATCAGCAGCAGAAATGGGCACAGGCCTCAGAATCTGCAAAAGACCTGATTGCGCAAAAGGGCGCAAGCAGCGACGATAAATCGTTAGCCAATATGAGCATTGCCAAGTCGGCACAAATCAACGGGCAATACGATGTAGCTATTACCAATTTCAAATCAGTTATTGCTGTCAACAAAGCCGCACTGGCAGCGGAAGCCCGGTACGAGATAGCCAACACCTGGTACATGACTAACAGGCTATCTGATGCTGAAAAAGCAGCCTTTGAAGTAATCAACAAATCCGGCTCGTACGATTGGTGGGTTACAAAAGCATATATTTTATTGGGCGACATCTATTTTAAGCAGAAGGATTACTTTAACGCAAAAGCTACGTATCAGAGTGTAGTACAAAACAGCCTGAATGCCGAACTGAAAGCAGAGGCGCAGCGCAAACTCGATCAGGGGATAGATGAAGAGAGCAAATCAAGTAAGGTTGCAAATCAATAACTCGGAAAAACTAACATGATGGCTTATCAGTCATTTCTCAAACCATCTTTATTCATCGGTGTTCTTATAACCTCTCTGTCGGCAAATGCCCAGGACACAATACGGAGGAGAACAGTAGAAGTCACTTCTCAGTTCAAACCAGTATTGAAGGAGGCGGCTAAAATCAATCACAATGCTACGCCCCCCAGCACCGATACCACAACACCTCGTTTACAATACAATATCCCAAACCAAAACCTGCAACTGTCTTACCAACCAGGAATGCTGAAGCCTCTCGCGTTGGATGTGGATACTGGTGGCAGATGGGACAATGAAAGTTATGTGAAAGCCGGGTTTGGTACATTGAAAACTCCTTTTGTGCAGGCAGGGCTTTCGGTGGGAGATGGGAAGACTGTGGGTTTGAATCTATACGCGAGGCATATGTCATCAGAAGGCAAACTGCCTTTCCAAAAATTCAGCAATACAAACTTCGATGCTGCAGCATTTTTCCAAACAGCAAAGAGTATTGAGTGGAATGCCCGCTTTGGTGGTGAGCAGGAAACTTATTACAAGTATGGTTTTCAACCCAAGACACTAGAGTTTTCTGAAGATTCTCTAAAGCTGAGATATCAGACATGGAGAGGTCGCCTGGCGTTTCATAATTTAAAACCAACTAGCTTCGGCCTTTCCTATGCTCCGGAAATAAAAATTGATGTATTTAGTGAACGAACAAACGGATCGGAGAGCCGCACCTATCTAAATCTTCCATTAAGTAAAGCAGTGGGAGAGTCGTTCCAGGTGGATGTTGCTGCAGAAGCAAGTCTAAGCCGTTTCAAGCCGGAAGGCAAGGAAGATATCACAAATAATTATGTCAGCTTTTCACCATCGCTTCATTATAAAACTGCGAACATTTTATTGCAGGCGGGCATAAGGCCGTCGTGGGACAATAGCGAGTTCAAGTTATTGCCAAACGTCATGGCCGAAGTTGGTACGCAGGACAAACGTTTTGCAATTCAGATGGGATGGATAGGTTATCTTAATTACCGAGGTTATCAATATGCTGCAGGATTGAATCCGTGGATCTGGGCGCCGCAGAATATCAGGAACACGAGAATTGAAGAGCGCTATGCAGGTGTGAAAGGAGCAGTGGGTGATCACTTCACGTTCAGTAGCAGAATTGCTTATAACCGTTTGAACAATCAGCCACTGTTTGTCAACAACACGGCAAACGGAGGAAAGTCGTTTGAGGTTCTTTATGAGCCCCAGATGGATCAGTTTCAATTGGGTGGTGAAATGGGCTTCACCTTCGGGGAGCGTTTCTCTCTTATCTCAAATTTAGCCATCAACAAATATCGAAAACTACAGGAGAACAGGAAAGCCTGGGGATTGCTACCGCTGGAGTTCACTACAAAAATGAGAATTCAGGTTCTGAAAGACTTGTATGTGAATGCAGATCTTTTTGCTTTTGACGGACCATTTTACAAAACAGACGATGGAGATTCGAAACGACTACCGGGGGCTGTTGATCTTGGTGCAGGCCTTGAATTTCGCATTGTCGAAAACATTAAACTTTGGGCGCAGTTTAATAACATCATGAATTCAACATACGAACGGTGGCACCAATACCCCGTGTATGGATTCAACTTTTTGGGAGGAGTAGTATTTTCGTTTGCCCAAAATAATTCCAAATAGTGTTTCAGGAACTTGCCAGATACCTTTTTCAATACAAGTACGTAGCCATTCCAGGAATTGGTAGTTTCGAGCTAAACTACCAGTCGGCTTTTTTTGATGTCACACGCAAGCTGATATCTCCACCATTTTATGCCACACAATTTTCGAAAAAAGATGTAGTGAAGGAGCACCAAATTCAATTCCTGGCCGCTAACCTGAAAACAGATGGACTGTCTGCACAACATCAATTGCAAGAGTTTGGAAGTGAGCTCAAAAGCAGAATTCAGCACGAGATCCTCTACTGGAAGGGTGTTGGCAAATTAGAGCACAGGAACGCACAGATACTGTTCCAACCCGAGAAACTCAGTACCGGCCTTGCCCCGATTCCTGCAGAAAAACTTATTCGCAGTAATGCTCTCCACAAAGTATTAATAGGTGAGAGGGAATTTGAAAAGAGCCACGTTCAAGACCCGACTACGACTGCAGCAAGGAAAAGAAATTATGCGGTGCTTATTGGATGGTTGCTTCTTGTAGTTGCTGCTATAGCCATTTTCCTCCTGTTCTACACCGGCAAATTTGATATTACTACAACAGGCAATAAGATGAGAATCAAGCCTCAGCTGTCTACAGGTAAATAAATCTAATTTAACTTCTTGCCTTACTTTGCGGGATCACAAGATGATTGGAAGAAAACATTATAGTGAGTGCCCCGTGTGTGGTAGTAGGGATATCAATCCACTACTCACGGTGAAGGATCACTCGGTCAGCCTTGAAGATTATGTTCTGTGGCAATGCAGCCACTGCACAGCCAGGTTTACTCAGGATGTGCCAGACGAAAACTCCATAGGTGATTATTACAAGTCGGAAAACTACATCTCACATACTGATTCAAGGAAGGGATTTCTTAACCAGGCCTACCAAGGGGTCAGAGCCATTACACTTCAACAGAAGGTAATACAACTGGTGAAATATACAGGACTGCAGCAAGGCACCGTGTTAGATGTAGGATGTGGCACGGGATCATTCCTTAATGCTATAAAAGCAAAGGGATGGAAGGTGCAGGGGTTGGAGCCGGATGCTGATGCAAGGGCACTTGCAAAGAAGCTGTATGATATAGACGTTCAGGAGCCAGTAGCTATTCACTCCCTCGGCGACAAAACAGCCGATGCAATTACCTTATGGCATGTGCTGGAGCATATTCATGATTTGCATGAACAATTGGAGCAATTAAAAAGAATACTTAAGCCCGGTGGCAAATTGTTTGTAGCCGTTCCAAATTATCATTCACTGGACTCGGGCGCATATAAATTGCACTGGGCAGCTTATGATGTGCCAAGGCATTTGTATCATTTCTCACCCCGGTCAATGGACATGTTAATGAAGCAGCACAAGCTTTCCATTGTTGCAAAATTGCCAATGTGGTTCGACAGTTTTTACGTGTCTATCCTGAGTAGCAAATATTATAAGGGAAAAGCAAGTTACATTTCCGCGCTAGTCAACGGCCTGAGGTCCAATATGGCAGCGGCTGCTAACGTTGATCGCTGCAGCTCTATTACCTATGTAATTGCATCAACTTAAAGGGCAAACTGAATTTCATAGATCTCTGGCCAATATTTTCCTGTGACGTAGAATCTTTGATTTTCTTTATTGAAGGCGATGCCGTTGAGAACGTCTGCCTGCGGGTACCTGGCTTTAACTCTGTTTACCAGGTCCGTGAGATCGAGCTTGCTTATTACCTGCCCGCTGTTTGGGTCTATTTTCAGGATGTAGTTTAATTGCCATTGATTCGCGTACACAAAGCCATTGACAAATTCAAGTTCATTGAGGTTTACAACGGGAGCACCATTCTCCGTAACGCTCTGCACCCGCAACAGTTTAAATGTGGAAGGATCATAAAAATACAGGTTGCTGCTACCGTCCGTGGCAATTAAATTGGTGCCGTCGTTTGTGAGTCCCCAACCATCAGTGTTGATTTTGAACTCTTTTACCTTCTTGAAGTCTTTTGCTGTATACACGTGCACCACATGCTCTTGCCAGGTTAATTGGTAAACCGTATCTCGCAACACCGTTATCCCTTCTCCAAAATGTTGGTTATCCAGATCAATATGCCGTACCGGCTTTGTTGTTTGCAGATTAAGCTGTTGTAGCTTCGATTTGCCTTTATTACCGGTGCTCTCAAGAAGCTGACCGTTGTAAAATTCCAGGCCCTGGGTAAAAGAAGCAGTGTCGTGAGGGTAGGAGCCAGAAATATTATATGAAATCATAGGAACCGACGCTGCATTGTTGCTGTCTTCACCGGATGAACCAGCATCGTTACAGCTGATTAGGGTGAAAATACATGCTGCAGCGCTAAGAAAGCTTTTCATGCGCCAAAAATAGCAGTTAGCAGGGTTCATTTCTGTTAAACAAATTTTGCAGAAGCTTTTGATTTCTGAAACTAAACTGTATTTTTGAAACGACTCCCACCTATCCTAAAGAATTTCCCACAACAATTTTTATCTGCTTAGAGAAAGGTTTTAATACCCTTATCTCCAATACCTGTCAAGACTCATAGCATTTCCATTCCCTATGCGTACCCTTAACTCGTGGAACTATGAGAACATCCTTTTTATTGCTTTTCTTCTTTTCCTTTATGGCTGCAAGGGCGCAGCGGGAGTGTGCTACGGAGCAGTACCAGCAATTGCTGAAGGCAAACGTGGGTTTTGGCTCCAAATTAATATCTTCTTCAATAGGGTTTCCTCCAAAAACTTCTAATGCAGGCGAGTCAATAAACAAGCTGACTGAAAACTACATTATCCGCATACCTGTAGTTGTGCATATATTATATAGTCAGGCATCACAAAACATTTCTGACGCCCAGGTAAAAACTCAAATTGACATCCTCAATAAAGACTTTAGAAGACGTAACGCAGACACCTCTTATACTCCTGAGCGGTTCAAGCATGTGGCCGCTGACGTTCAAATTGAATTTGCATTAGCAACCGCAGACCCCAAGGGGAAGCCAACCACAGGCATCATTCGCAAGGCTACTTCTGTTCGCTATTGGCAAATGGATGACAAAATTAAATTTACTGCTGATGGTGGCGACGACGCATGGGATAGTCACCAGTATTTAAACATATGGGTGGGTGACCTAAGAAGTTTGCTTGGATACTCAAGTGTTATGGGTGCGCCTGCTGATAGAGACGGGCTTGTCATCAATTTCTCAGCTTTTGGAAACACCGGTGGTTCGTACAATCTTGGTAGAACTGCTGTTCATGAAGTGGGCCATTGGCTTGGGCTGAAACATATCTGGGGCGACACTTACTGCGGCGACGATGGTATTGATGACACTCCAAAGCAAGGTGGATTTACCAATGGTTGTCCTACCGGTGTGCGTACTACATGTGACAACGGCACTTCTGGAGATATGTACATGAACTATATGGATTTTACCAGCGACGCTTGCATGAATATGTTTACCAAAGGCCAGAAGGAGAAGATGCGGTCCATGTTTGAGGAGCATGGAGCAAGAACGTCACTGTTGCACAGTAAAGGATTGCACAAGCCATGGTTAATAGAAGAAGCTCCTGTTGAAGGCCCTGAAGAAGAAAAACCGATGGCTTCAAACTTCAGAACCTACCCCAACCCAACTACTTCAGAGGTGATCTTAGATTTTGAGTATGATGCAAGCTGGATTGGAAGAGAAATAAGCCTCGTGAACATGAACGGAGTAACTATTCAAAAAATCAGGGTAGTGTCACAAAAGCAAATCGTCTCATTAAACCAGTACAAGCCCGGAATTTATTTCTTGCAGGGAATGAATACTTCAAATGCAAAAAAGTTGCAGCAAAAGATCATCAAACTATAACATCATCTTTGCCATAGCCTCACCAACAACAGGTGCGAGGGCGACACCCATGCCGCTCATGCGTACCGCACAAAAAATGCCTGTCTGCACTTCTTGCATCACAGGCATTTTGTTTGTTCCCATCGCCATGATGCCGCTCCACCGGTGCTCAATAGAATACTGCCCCGCATGCGCTGGCAGCACCACGTTTGCCAGGTATCGCTCCAGTTCTTTCTGAATGAATTCAGTAGTTTTTTGCTCTATAGTCTCTTCTTCATCAAAAGCTTTATTTCTGGCGCCGCCAAGCAACACCTTACTTCCCAGGTTTCTGAAATAATAAAAACCTTCATCTGAGTGAAAGCTCCCTTTCCACGGGAGGTTAGGTATAGAAGAAGTGAGCAACACCTGTCCCCTGGCCGGGATAACATCAAGCTGTGGAAGCAATTGTTTTGCAAATGCATTGGTACAAATCAGTAACTGGCCTGTGAAAAGTTCGAAATGATTGGTCACCACCTGAATACTTTCGCCAGCTTTTTCAAATTGCATTATTTCGGTAGCTGAAAATACATGAACACCCATAGCCTGGACTTCAGTCAGAAGCGCTTTTAATAATTTTCCGGAGTGTAAGTTTCCCTCGAGGTTGTTTCGCACCAGGTGTTTTGTGTTTCCAAAGCCAAATTGTGGTAGTTCTTCGTCAATTAGCCTGAAAGTGTTCTTTGTATCCGTCACGGGCTTTAGCAGGCTATTGAGGTAGCTGATATTTTCTTGCAATTCTTCTGTAGTGCATGATGAACCCGTTTCATAGAGTTCATAGCCACCGGTTAACTCCAAATCTATTTCCTTAGCTGCAAAAGTTTTCTGTATGCGCCTCAACCCTTTGTAGCGCATCTTTAGAAGACGCAGCATGTTTTCAGATCCCATCGTTTTCGCATCACTTACCAATTCACTAACGCTGCCGAAACATGCAAATCCCGCGTTACGGGTGCTTGCGCCAGTGGGAATGACGCCACGATCAATAATGCATATCTTGAGTTTAGGCTGCTTTTTTTTAAGGTAATAGGCAGACCACAGACCAACAAACCCGCTGCCGGCGATAACAATATCGTGAGGTGCGTAAAAGGTTTCCTTTTCCCAAATGCTGATCATAAGCGGTAATGTTAGCTAAAAAACATTAACTGTAACTTTCCACTGCGAATATTATATTTGAAGAAATCTGATTCTATGAAATTGTTACTCTCCCTCATGGCTATGCTGTTACTCAGTATTTCTTCCGGCGCACAAGGTTTAAAAGGCTTGATTAAAAATGCTAAAGACTCCTCGGGTAAGACTAATGTGGGTAATATCTTAGGCGGCTCAGGATCTAAAAGATCATTGACGAGTGAAGAGATCATCAGTGGGTTAAAGGAGGCATTACAGGTGGGAACAGAAAGAAGCACCAGCAAGCTATCTGCTGCAGATGGCTTTTTCAAAGATGCTGCTATTAAGATCTTGATGCCTGCCGAAGCACAGAAAGCGGAGAGAACTTTGCGAAACCTGGGTATGGGCAAGCAGGTAGACAATGCCATACTTTCTATGAACAGGGCAGCAGAGGACGCTGCCAAAAGCGCTGCGCCGATCTTTATTGCTGCCGTGAAGGGAATGAGTTTTACCGACGCAATGGCAATCTTAAGAGGTGGTGATTTCGCGGCGACTACTTACCTGAGCGAGAAGACAACAGCTGCTCTGACAGAAGCCTTTCGCCCGGCTATCGAATCCTCCCTCCAAAAAGTAGACGCCACCAAATACTGGAATACAGTATTCACATCCTACAACAAAGTAAGTGCTGAAAAAGTGAACCCCGACCTGGTCGCTTATGTTACAGAAAAAGCCCTTACAGGAATCTTTCACCAACTGGCACA
>DASQNW010000528.1:0-4941 GCA_035644775.1 Chitinophagaceae bacterium
TACTACTGTATTAAAAACTGCTATAAAAAAATTTCAAAGGAAAAAAGCCCTTAAAACAGACGGGAAGGTCAGTAGTCAATTGATTGGTGCGTTAAACCAAACAGACGCTGAAAAGTTCATTCGAATAGCGATTAGTCTCGACCGGTTCAAGCAATTACCTGATTCTTTACCCGCAAGGCATTTGTGGGTAAACATTCCTGGCTATTACATGCTACTTAAGGAAAGCGACACGGTTCGGCTGCAATCTAAAGTAGTAGTAGGCAAACCCGAAACCCGTACGCCCGTGCTATCGAGCGTGATTACGGACATGATCACGTATCCCCAATGGACAATTCCGCTTAGCATTATCAAGAAAGATATTTTACCCGGCCTTAAAAAAGACCCCGGCTACACCCGAAAAAAGGGGTTTAGTCTAATTGGCAAGGACGGTGTAGAAGTCGATCCTTATCTTGTAGATTGGACAAAGTATAAGGAAGAGATACCTTACAAGGTGGTTCAGGGGAGCGGCGATGATAATGCACTGGGGGTAATGAAATTCAACTTCAGTAACAAATACGCGGTCTATCTTCACGATACAAATCAGCGGTATTTGTTTGCTAAGAAGAACAGAGCCTTAAGTCATGGTTGTGTGCGGGTGCAAAATTGGGATTCTCTCGCGTATTTTTTTCTGAAGACTGATAGTATAGCAGGATTGAATACGCCCCCAGCGGATTCGTTGAAAGCATGGTTGGAACGGAAGGAGAAACATGTTATTCCCGTCAGAAAACGTATCCCTTTATTCATCAGGTATTTCACCAGTGAAGTAAAGGATGATGAACTGGTTTTTTACGAAGATGTATATGGTGAAGATCGGAAGGTGAGAGATAAATATTTTTCCAATAAAACCATTAGCCTATGAGTCGTCTTCTTATTACAAGTTTTATCAGCCTTCTTTCGCTGACATTTTCTGCAAGTGCTCAGCCAAAGACTGGCAAAAGAACTTCGAAAATCACAAGGCAAAAAAGGACTGATGAGAATGGAAAATCTGTATCTCTGTACTACGGGGTTGCAAGCTATTATGCAGACAAGTTCCAGGGTAGAAAGACAGCCACAGGGGATGTGTATTCACCGCAGCTATTTACAGCTGCCTGCAACGTATTGCCGCTTCGTTCGTGGATTAGAGTGACGAACATGCGAAACAATAAATCCATCGTACTCTACGTCAATGACCGGCTGCATGCAACAAACAACAGGCTGGTAGATCTCTCGAAAAGTGCTGCTGATAGTCTGGGCTATATTAAAAAAGGTTTGGCGAGAGTAAAAGTAGAGGTGCTCGGTAAAAGAAAACCAAAGTCGTGATTCGTGTCTTGCGGATCAATAAAGTTGTATGAAGAGGATCTTGAACATTGTAATAGTAAGCTGCATCTGCACTAATGCTTTTTCGCAGGATGCAACTCTAACCCGGCAGCACATACGTTTACCGGAATTCGGAATCAGCTTTTTCTACAACGATTTTGAAACAGCAAGAAAGATTCGTAGCACATCGCTCTCCACAGTGTTGCGAAAAGGTGATCATGCGACTTTCAACCAAATGGATGCAGGCGTTGCTGTGAGCTTCTTCAAGGGGCTGACAAAGCACGTGGATCTATCCATGTCTTTAGCTGGATCTACGGCTGATTACTTTGTATCAGAACAGGCAATGTCTGGCAATTTATTGTTGGAAGCAGACGCTTCCTTGAACCTTAAATTACTAACGGAGCAATTCTGGTTTACTCCATATGCAACAATTGGTGCCGGCGCAAGTAAGTACGGCGGCTATTTCGGTGCTTTTGTTCCTATGGGACTGGGCCTGCAAATAAATATTCTTGATCAGGCACATTTTTTCGTCTCCTCTCAGTACCGGGTTCCGGTTACCACAAGCACTTCAAACTACCATTTCATGCATGCTATCGGGATTGCAGGAATGTTAGGAAGAAAGGATTGAAGCAGATGCGTCTTAACCTAAGCTTATAAAGTGTTGTCCTTTCTCATATTCCTGGTCAAGAGCTTCTATTATTGTACGCAGATGTTGTTCGTTGCTTAAAAAATCGGCGTTGGCAGCATCCACAAAAAGAGTTTTCATTTTGTGCTGTTTTAGATAATGGGTATAGGTTTCTTGTATCTGGTACAGATATTCATTGGAGATCTTCTGTTCGTAAGGCCTGTTTCTTTTTCTGATGTTTTCCTGAAGTTTCCTAACCGGCGCATGCAAGTAGATGAGAATGTCCGGCTGAATGATTTGTTGATGAATAATATCAAAGAGACGCTGGTACAATCGGAATTCGTCTTCCGGTAAGTTGATCTTGGCGAACAACAGGCATTTTGTAAATAAATAATCAGATACGGTAACACTCTGAAAAAGATCTTTTTGTTGAATCAGGTCTTTCGACTGTTTGTAGCGTTCTGCCATAAAGAAAAGCTCCAGTGGGAAAGCATATTGCGATGGATCATCGTAGAACTTTGGCAGAAAAGGATTGTCAGCAAATTCCTCCAAAACCAGCCGTGCATTGTAGTGTCTTGCAAGAAAGTGGGCGAGCGTAGTTTTGCCCGCGCCTATATTTCCTTCTATTGTTATAAAATGATAATTCATTCAGCAGTACGCTAAACAAATAAATGAATAATATTTCAAAGAAATTTTTTCAACAAATCAACCTTCTTACTTCCAGCGGATCCACACATTCGCTTAACAGTTGTTTTATCGTCTTACCAAATATTGGATGAATGACTTCTGCAGCAATATCGCACAAGCATTGTAATGCAAACCGGCGGTTTGGTAGCTGTGGATGCGGTACTGAGAGCTGCTCTTTTTCAATGATATCGTTGTTGAAAAGCAAGATATCTATATCAATGATCCTGGGCCCATACTTTTCTTTTCGCTCTCTACCCATACTTTGTTCTGCTTTGAGGGCGCAGGCCAACAGCTCGTCGGCTGCAAGTGAGGTTTCTAATTCAATTGCCTGGTTCAGAAAGCTGCTCTGATCTATGTTGCCCCATGCAGCAGTTTCGTATACATCAGAACTGCTAATGATTCTCCCACACTTCTGTGCCAGCAGAAGGCGTGCTAATCTAAGACTGGACAGACGATCACCAATATTCCCGCCTATCAATAAAAAAGCACGGTTCATAATAGTAATGGAAAGGGCATCAAATATCTTTTATTTTTGAAGACTATAATCACGGGTTACATGAGAAGTTTCTTCAAGGTGTTCTTTGCGTCTCTACTTGCTATTTTCATATTTGCATTAATTCTGTTTTTTGTGGTAGCTGGTGCGGTGAGCTCGCTTGCAACCAAATCAAAGCCAGAAGTGCCGGAAAAGTCCATTTTGCAGATTGATCTCAAGCAACACTTTTTTGAACAATCTGAAAACGATCCAGTGGCTCAATTGACCGGGGATGAGAAAGGAGCTCCGGGTCTTTATGATGTAATCCGAATGATACATCATGCGAAGACAGACAAAAGCATTGCTGGTATTTACATTATTGCCGATGGAAATGCGAATGGCTTTGCCTCGAGTGCCGAAATTTTGTCGGCGTTGCAGGAGTTCAAAAAGTCTGGAAAATTTATTATCGCCCATGGAGACCAGATGACGCAGAGCGCCTACTTCGTTGCCGCTGCCGCAGACAGGATATACCTGAACCCCGTTGGCGAACTTGACTGGACGGGCTTCAATGTAGACCTGGCATTTGTAAAGGGCACATTAGACAAGCTAGACATTCAACCACAAATATTCTACGCGGGAAAATACAAAAGTGCTACGGAGCCATTTCGAGCCACTGAGATGACAGAAGAAAACAAGGCACAAACAACGGAATGGCTAAATGATCTTTATCACCATTTCCTGGTTCAAACTGCGATTAGCCGAAAGATGGATACTGCCACACTTCATCAGTTGGCAAATAGTGCAGCCATTCAGTCTGCCGAAGACGCATTCAAAAACAAACTGGTAGACGGCCTACGATATTTTGACCAAATAAAGGATGAATTTAAAAGAAGATTAAAGATTGAAAAAGATGATAAGCTAAGCTTATTTCCAATCAGCAAATACGCAGATGCTGTTGATTTTACCGCCAGTGGAAAAGATAAGATTGCTGTTATTTACGCTGAGGGAGATATCATCGATGGAGAAGGCGGCAACAACAACATTGGGGGAGACAAGTTTCGGAAGATTATCCGCCGTGCACGGCTCGACAAATCGATAAAAGCGATTGTGTTACGCGTCAATTCTGGTGGAGGAAGCGCTTTGGCCAGTGAGAACATTTGGCGAGAGTTATCGCTCATAAAAAAACAAAAACCTTTTGTTGTGAGCTTTGCCGATGTGGCTGCGTCGGGCGGCTACTATATTGGTTGTGGAGGCGACAGCATTTTTGCCAGCGAAAACACGATCACCGGCTCCATTGGCGTATTCACCCTACTTCCAAACATGGAGCGTTTTTTTCAGAACAAACTGGGTATAACGTTCGATGGCGTGAAAACGGCAGAACATGCAGATGCGGGAGCTGTATACCGACCCTTGACCGAAGTAGAAAAACGACTTGTGCAGAGTGATGTTGACAGAATTTATCTCCGGTTCAAGCAAAGAGTTGCTGACGGAAGAAGGAAGAACATGAGCAATGTGGACAGCATTGCGCAGGGAAGAGTGTGGAGCGGTGCCGATGCACTTCAATTAGGACTAATAGATAAAGTAGGAGGTTTACAAGCTGCTGTTGAATGCGCTGCCAGAATGGCTAAAACAAACAACTACCGCTTACGTGAGTATCCGGAAAAGGGCAGCTGGTTAAGCAGATTGTTCAATAAATCCGAATCGAACGATCCAGCCGCTAAATTAAAGGCGCAGGTTGGGGCAGAGAATTTTATGATTTTCCAGGAGTTGATACGCATCAAGGAATTAAGTGGCACGGCACAGGCACGGCTGCCGTTCCAGT
>DASQNW010000529.1:0-9655 GCA_035644775.1 Chitinophagaceae bacterium
GGTTCTTTGCATAACTCCTAAAGCACGATTTAATGCTTTACCAAACGTCCCGAGCCATTAACTTCTGTTTCAACTATCAAAGGATTGCCAGAATAGTGGATGGTGCCTGAACCAGCTATTTTGCCCTTTAGAGATTTAAAAGAAAGCACACGTATCGTTCCGCTTCCATTGATCGTTGCTTCGGCGTTGTCGCTCACAAGCTTTTCGAGATCCGCATTGCCGGAGCCATTGATCTTGACTCTTAGATTAACAAACTTTCCGTTCCCGGAGTAGATAGTTCCTGAACCATTGATTTCCGAAGACAAATCAGTGCCATTAAATCCGCTACCAAAGTTGATGTCACCTGAACCGTTCAATATTACTCCTTTGATGTCTGGTGTGGTAATATGCACGCGAATATTGCTGTTCCTGATTTGCTGATATTCGTGCCTGTACTTTAAAGTAAGCGTATTACCCACCACTTGAGTTTCAAAAAGTGGCACCAGGTTTTGATAGCCTTCAACTGTAACACGCTGTTCGTTGCCAAAAGACACTATCACTTCACCTTCTCCAAAAAATTCGATCTTTTGAAATGCAGGTGTGTTTCTTTCGTCTGAAATCACAGCACCAGAGCCCCGAATTACATCTTTGGTACAGCCCGCAAGCAGCACTAAAAAAGCTGCAAAAAATATTAAGTTTTTTTTCATTGTAAGTGTATTAAAATTCTATTCTATAGTTTATGATTGGAAAGAATCCCATCTGGTATACCTTTTTGATCTGCCCCTTATCATTGTCGTACCAGGAGAAATAGAGGTTCTGATGATTGGTGAGATTCTGAACATCGAACGAGATGGTGTGTGTAGCGGCCCTCTTATTCACTTTGTAGCTGAACCCCACATCGAAGCGGTAGTACATATCGCCTGTTTCTGAATAAAACTTACCGGGTACGAATTGAACCTTGCCCCGCAAGCGAGATGCTTCCAGGTCAATCGGTGATTCTTTCAATCCTCCACTAGCAAGTATTTTCCCGTTCAAGCCTATCACATTCTTGTTTTCTCTTCCTGTTTTCCACTCTTTACCTGCCACTATATTGCCCTGGTACTCGCGGTTAAAACGTGTGTTGAATTCATCTCCGGAATAGTTGGTGTACTTCGATTGAAAGATGGATCCGGTAAAGAGCACATAGTAATTTCTATTGAATGGTTTTTCAACAGTAACATCCACTCCATAATTTTTGCCTTTACCTGTGCTCACCAATTGGTGCAAATCCCTCAGATCGAATATGCTCGCTGCATTCAACATTGAAAAATAACTCCCACTTTTTTCCTCTACCGGCACATCATATAGCTTTTGATAATAGGCTTCTGTTTTCACGCGCCAACCTTTTTGCAGACCAACTTCGTAGCTGAGTATGTAGTGAAGTGCCTTTGGTATTTCCAGATCTTTGTTCGGCTGGGATTTTCCAGTGTTGTTATAATCGGGTTCAATGAGGTAAGTAGACAGGTGCTCTGGCCTCGAGTGTAAGCCTGCAGCAGCAACGATTGTATGATTGTTATTTGGCTGGTACGTAACTGCAAGTCGCGGTTCAACAGTGGAAGTGCTATTCAAAGAAAACAGCGAGGTGTGCAGCCCGGCGTTTACGGTAAGCTGTTTTACAATCCTGTACTTCCATTGAACATAGCTTTGATAAAAATTTGTATTTCCGTTTCCACTAAGTGTTTGCCTCCAGATTTTATCAGCTTCGTCGTAGTAACGGCTGTCATAATCATATTGTAACTGGCTGCCGATAATGCCGGCTCTAATGGTATGCCTTGCATTGATCTTATTGTTGTACATCAAAGAAATACGATACGCCAGGTCAGTAGTGGACGTTCTACCAATTTGCTCCACAGCATAATCGTTCTTTGGATCCAGCGAATCAACTTTCTCGCGGTATACGGTTGCTGATGCTGATATTATGCTTTTTAAAAACGAGTTTTCATTAAAAAAATATTGGTGGCTTACACCTACTATACCCGTTTTTCCTTTGCCATCGAGAACAAAGTTGGGATCGTCATCTGTCCACTTAGTACTGTCCTTAGGAGGATCTTTTGTGACAGTGTTCATCCCTCCTAAGCCAAATACGCTAAATGTACCTGCTCTTTTTGTAGGCATGTTCACTTTAAATGAGAGGTCCTGGTATTCCGGTAAGATGCCTGCCAGATTATCTAAAAATCCTTTGAGAAGGGACAAAGTGGAATACCGATAATTAATAAGGTAAGATGCCTCGCCTCCTTTTCTAAACGGACCTTCAGCTGCAGCTTCAACTCCCAGGCCGCCGATCATCAACGCATATTCCTTCTTGTCTTTATTACCCTGCCTAAAGTTTAGATCAAAAACGCCTGAAGTTGCTGCACCGAACTCTGCCGGGAAAGCGCCAGTATAAAAATCAGAAGTACCTAAGGTGCTGCTGCTAAGCATGCTGATAGCACCACCGCTGTTTCCAAGCGAGCCAAAGTGATTGGGGTTAGGAATCTCAATACCTTCAAGCCTCCATAATACACCTTTTGGGGAGTTACCACGCACCACTATTTCGTTGTTGCCATCTCCATTATTACCAACACCTGCAAAATTCATTGCCATTCTAGCCGGGTCGTACGCAGCTGCTGCGTAACGCTTTGTTTCCTCAACAGAAAAAGAACGTGCACTTGCTGTTGCAAACTCGTTGGTTGATTTGCTGCGGCTCCTCCTGCTGCTGATTCTTACTTCAGATAGCTCCTTAATGTTTTCAGTTAAGGATATCGTGAGGGAAACTTCCTTTCCGGACGTAACGTTTATTTCGGCAACTGTTTTTGCATCGTAGCCCATCATGGAAATGATCAGCGACTGCCGTCCCAAGGGAACATTCTGTATCTGAAATTCTCCGGTGCTATCAGTGATAACTGCTTTTGAACTTGTTATCAGCGATACAGTTGCTCCGATCAGTGGCTTCTTTGAGTCTGCGTCAATTACATAGCCTTTAATGGTCTGTGACAAAGAGGACTGTGCATTACCGTTATAGCATGCGATAAACACTCCCAGAATTGTCAATTGAATAAGTCTTTTCACCTTTGCTTAAAATTTGTGCAAAGGTTCCATCCTTTCAGGGAAAGGAAATAGCTAATAAGTGATTACCTGCGAATTTCTCTTGATGAACTGACTATAAGAGCAAATGAATGGCTCGGTGATGGTAAAGAAAAAATTGCAGTACTTAATATTAAGAAAGACTCTTGACTTGGAGAGATACTTAAATTCTCTTTAGGTAATTGTAATCGTACCTAAGGCTTTCCAATGGCTTCATGGAATATTCCTCCTGTTCTACAAAATAGTATTTCAAACCATACTTTTCTGCGTTGCGAACATATGACTTGACATCAAGCTGGCCCTTTCCAAACTCGGTGCTATGCTTTTTCTTAACGTCCATATCTTTCAAATGCCACAACGGAAAACGACCTGGATATTTTTTAAAGTAAGCTATCGGATCATTGCCGGAAATGATCACCCATCCAAGGTCCATTTGCATTTTAACCAGGTCTTTATCTGATCTGTCAAGAAGTATGTCGTAAAGAATTATTCCATCTTTCTTCTCAAACTCCTCTTCATGATTGTGATATGCGAATACGAGGTTTGCTTTTTTACAATCTTCACCGGCTTTAGAAAAGATATCTGCACACCGCTGGTAATTTTCAACTGTCTGCCCCTGGTGCGGTAATGACGAACATACAAGGTATTGCTGGCCGGCTTCAACTGCTCCCTCTATCGAACGTTGCCAGTTTTTGTCAACATGTACATGCCCGCTGCGAACTACCATTCCTAAATCCTTCGCTATTTTCCTGATCTCTTTTGGTTTAAGCCCATAATAGTTCCCCTTATTACTTCTTGCAGACTCCAAATCCGTATAGCCGATCTTTGCCAGCTGTTTCAGGGTGCCAACTGCATCTTTCAACATGTCCTCACGTGCAGAGTATAGTTGCACCCCCACTCGCTTAGGCTTGTAAAATTCGTTGAATGTAGGGAACAACAATGCACCCGCTGCTAACTGACCTCCAGACTTTAGAAAACTTCTTCTTGTTTGCATACACGCGATTTGGGAAAGTTTATAATGGCCTTACCAGCACTTCTTTGTAATACACCCTGCTGTCGGGGTCATGCCCTTGCAGAGCGAAAGTGCCGCTCGACAGATGTCCCTTTTTTGTATCCACGTTCTCCGGCTCGGTGTAATCTACAACTGTCCTGTCATTGATTTTTATGGTGACCCTTTTCCCTCTTACCGTCACTTGTTGCGTGTACCATTCATTATCTTTCACATATACCTCACGCACATCATCAACAGCATACAAGCTGCCCGACCTGCGCCAGTCAGACTGTGTATTATTCACCTGCACTTCATAGCCTTTTGCTGGCCAGCCTTCGTCCTGGTATTGTGTATGAAAAAATATCCCGGAATTAGAACCGGGTGTTGTCATCAAAGTAACCTTCAAATCAAAATCCTTGAAATTGTGGTTTTGAACAGGACCCTCATAAAAGAGGTGAGCCCTGGGTCCATGCACTACAAGCACTCCGTTTTCAACTTTGAAGGTGGAGGGGTTTTCACTCGCTCGCCATCCGTTGAGCGACTTGCCGTCAAATAATGAAATCCAGCCCTTATCGCTACCCAGTTTTGCTGTGCCGGAACACGAGGAAAGTATTACAAATGCAAAGAAAATAATGGCGAGTTTGTACATATAGCAAGTTTTGAATCTTCTGCAATTTAGCGCAATCAAACCATTGATGATAAAGAGATTGGCCGCACTCACTTGTTGATCAACTAATACCTTTCGTTGATGATTTCATCTTTGCTAATGCGGTTTTTGCAACTGTCAAAGGATCGTGGCTGTAATAGGTTTTATTGAATACTTCCAGAGAGATGATAAGCGGGCGCTGGGGACTAACAAATTGCTTTAATATACGACTAATTGGTGCTACACCATCGCCAGGATAAATTCTATCTGCATCAGTAATAACAGATCTTTCGAATTTTGCAGAATAGTCATTCACATGAAACAGTTCTACAGCTGATGTACTCACCATGTGCAGCGTGTCGAGACTCGAGCCTCCTTTAAATATATGATAGGTATCGAGCAGTACCCGGGCTGATGGATGGTCGCTCTCTACTGCCACATACATCACTTCACTCACCTTGCTCAAATTTTTAGAAAAGCCCCATAACTCCAGGTGAGGCACGACGCCTGTTTTTTGCCCCAGTTCCAATATACTGCGATAGCGCTCTGCAGCCCGGTTCAGATCAAGTGCTGCACCTTCGGTTGCTCCCATTGGTGGAGCAGCCACTCTTTTGCAGCCTATCTGCGCAAGCATTTCCATTTCTCTTTTCAACTGGTCAATCCCCTTTGCCCTTTTTGCATCATCATCTACTATCCATGCAGCAAAGCCTATTGTATTTTCAACCGTGATGCCGAGATCACTCAATATTTTTCGTGCTGATTGCAGTGTACCTCCTTTATCTAAATAGGTTTGTAACGAGTCCATCCATATTTCTACGGATCTGAAACCTGCTTTCGACGCTGTCTGCAACTCCTTTACAAAACCAAGGTTATGACCCCGGATAGTAGCCATATTCAGGCAATACGTCAAAGAAGCTTTTGCCGAATTTGATGGAACCGAATGCACTACCCGCGGCATCAGACTTGTACCTGCTGCTGCACCTGCCCACTTCAAAATTTCGCGGCGATTGAGAGTTTGTTGTTGCATGAAAAGAAGTTAATGAAGCTAAAAATAAGAGAAACTCTTCAACTCTTTTGCCCTGAGTAAAAGTATAATGTCTATCATGCGCTCTGCTCTTTCATCTAAGATTCACTAAACACCTATATTCGTGAATTTTTTTAGAGAAGGATAAACTATGAGGATGTTGTTTTTAGCGCTCCTCTGTGTGATGGGCATTAGTAACGTGCAGGCACAGGGAACTCACCCACAACGATTAAAGGTCTTTATCGACTGCAGCAGAACCAGGTGCGACAGGGCGTTCATCATTTCCGAAATACGAGTGGTCGATTTTCTACTTGATAGAATTGCTTCTGATGTACATGTCTTGATTACTTCACAAGGAGCGGGCGGAGGTGGTAGACAGTACCAGTTAATATTTTATGGGCAACATACGTTTAAGAATCGCCTTGATACCTTGCGCTTTACCACAGATCCTAACGCCACTGATTCTGAGATAAGAGACCAGTTGGTGCATAGCATAAAGCTGGGACTGGTGCCGTTCATTGCAAAAACCGCCTACGGCACCTCTCTCAAGCTGGAAATGAAGGAAAGCGGAACACTACCCATGAATACAGACGCTGCCGACAGGTGGAACTTTTGGGTGTTCAGAGTAGGTGTGAATGGCGAGCTCAGTGGAGAAAGGGTATACAAAAGCAGTCGCGGAAGTTCAGAATTTTCTGCGCAAAGGACGACAGAGAAACTGAAGGTAGAGTTCTACCTTTTTGGTAGCCAGCGCAAGTCACGGTTTGAATATGAAAGTACTTCTGGTAATACAGACTATGAAGTAAAGAACAGCGAATATGGATTGTTTCACAACATCGTGCGTTCTTTTGATGCTCATTGGAGTTATGGATACCAGGCGAGCTACTCAAACAACACTTTCTCAAATTACAAAAGCAGAATTTATGTAAACCCTGCGATAGAATACAATATCTATCCATATCAACAGGCAAACAACCGTTTTTTTGTGGTACGGTACGGACTAGATGTGACAATGTACAATTATTACGATTCAACGATCTATAACAAAACAGATGAGAGCCTTTTTGGCCACAAGTTTTCTGCGGCACTGACTCTAAACCAAAAATGGGGAACGTTCAATAGCGGTATTTTTTACCGAAACTATTTGCACGACTGGAAGCTGAATAGCATGGGTATAAACGTAAACGTCAATGTTCGCGTAACAGGAGGTTTATCGTTCAATATAAATTCATCCGGAAGAATCGTTCACGACCAGGTATACCTGGTGAAAGGAGCAGCCTCTGAACAGGAGGTGCTCACCAGGAGAAGACAGCTTGCTTCAAGTTTTAACTACAATACGTCCTTTGGAGTAAATTATCGTTTTGGAAGTAAGTTGAACAACTTCATCAACCCACGGTTTGAAGGTTATGGCGGTTTTTAAACCCGTTCGGAAAACTAGGCCAACGACACAAGGTGTTCCACCTGTTGGGGCAAATAAATTACGAATCTAGTGCCTTCATTTATTTTGCTTTCAGCCCTGATGAATCCGTTGTGGCTCTCAACAATTTTCTTGCAGATAGAGAGCCCTACACCTGTGCCTTCAAAATCGTGGTAACTATGGAGGCGCTTGAACACCACAAAAATTTCATCTGCGTACTTCTGATCGAACCCGATCCCATTGTCTTCAATAAAAATCCGGTTGAACTGCTCGTCGTAATAATTTCCGCTGTTGGGAAGCAATTCATCTTTTCTTGCGGTATCAGCAAACATTCTTATCACCGGCCGCACATCTTTCCTGGCAAACTTCAATGCATTGCTTATCAGGTTCTGAAACAACTGCTGCATCTGAATAGGCACACCCCAAACATGAGGCAGCTGCTGAATCTCTATTGATGCATTGGAGCGCTCTATTTCCACTTCTACATCCAGCAGCACTTCCCGCACCAGCTCATTGAGATTGATGAATCTGAAATCTTTTTGCTGAACAGAATTACGTGAAAACTTCAGCAGATCATTAATCAACATATTCATTCGCTTGGACGCTTTCATAATTTTCTCAAGATCATTGCTCAATTTTGCGTCCAGCTTGCCATTGTATTTTACAGTAATGCGATCGCTGAATAAGGTAATTTTTCGGAGTGGCTCCTGCAGGTCGTGCGATGCCACATAGGCAAAGCGGTCAAGGTCTTCAATGGTAGATTTCAGATGGGTGTTTTTGTCGATCAGCTGTTGATTTAGTTGTTTTACCTTTTCTTCAGATACACGACGTTCTTCAATTTCGGTAGCCAGTTTAGCATTGGCAGCAAGCAGGTTTTTCTCCTGTTGCATTAGCTCGTGTGTCTTCCTGTACAACTCAACGAACACTCCTACTTTAATGCGCAGCAGCTCGGGATTTATCGGCTTGAAAATGTAATCAACACCTCCGGTCTGGTAACCCTGGAAGAGGTATTCCTCATCATAATTATTTGCGGTAATAAAAATGATGGGAATATGCCTAAGCTTCTCTCTTTCATAAATCAAAGATGCTGTCTCAAGCCCGCTCATGTTAGGCATTTGCACATCCATCAGAATAAGCATAAAATCATGATCCTGTAGCAGTATCTTAAGCGCCGCTCTTCCAGAGTTTGCCTTAACAACCGTATAGTTATCCTTTTCTAAGATGGTTTCAATAGAAAGCAGATTATCTTCCCTGTCATCTACAGCGAGAATTTTAAGACCTGACTTATCCATCAAATTAGTTGCTTGCTGCTCTGCCATCTAAATCATTTGTACAACCAAACCCTCATAAGTGATAACAGCTGATCGATCTTAACAGGTTTTGTGATGTAATCAGATGCACCGGCTTCTATACATTTCTCCCTGTCGCCCTTCATAGCCTTTGCTGTTACTGCTATGATCGGCAGGTTTGTATTCTTATGTTCTCTTCTTATTTTCTGAGTGGTTTCATAGCCATCCATTTCCGGCATCATGATGTCCATGAGCACCACATCAATATCATCCCGTTCGTTGAGTACGTTGATCGCCTCCTGACCGCTTTCAGCAGTAATTGTGTTGATGTTGTACCGCTCAAAAGCCGTAGTCAAAGCAAAAAGATTCCGAACATCGTCGTCAACTACCAATACATTCTTATTGGCGAGCACATCTTCTCTCGACCTCAGGTTATCGATCATTCTGCGTTTTTCCGGCAGCAGGTCTTTATGGTCGAGGTGCAGATGCATGACTGTTTCTTCGAGTAGCAGCTCTAGTGAATTCACTCCTTTTAAAAGCACCCTGTTTGCATACTGTTTTAACTGCGTTCTTTCTTTCGTAGAAAAATCTTTTGCTGAATAAACAAGCACCGGCGTCATCAATGGCGTTTTGATGCTGTTGATCTGCTTGACGAACTCCATTCCTCCAATATCGGGTAACATGTAATCTACGATGATGCAATCATAGGACTTCGCATTCATCATCTCCAACGCTTCCTTACCCGAAGTGGCAATCTCCTGCTCAATAACTTCACCATTGTCAAGGATCTTCACTATCTGCGATGAGTCAAGTTCGTTGTCTTCAATGATCAGAACATGCTTGGGCTTTCTGCCAGCGAACTCCTTCACGTCGTTAAATAGGATGTTTAGTTCTTCTGACTTCAACGGCTTTAAGTGAAAACTTCTTGCGCCTCTTTGCATTGCCAGCAGCCGGTTTTCCTCTCCTGAAATAAGATATACAGGAATGTGCCTGAAATTAAGGTCGTTTTTGAACAGATCAAGTATTCTCCATCCGCTGGCGTCAGGCAATTTCACATCTAGAGTAACAGCAGTAGGACTGAACCTGTTGGTAAGATCGAATACATCACCAAAGCTTGTAGCTACTACCACCTTTAATCCAAGTTCATGTGCTTTATCAATCATGATCTTTGCAAACCTGACGTCGTCTTCTACTATCAACAACACTTTAT
>DASQNW010000530.1:0-1594 GCA_035644775.1 Chitinophagaceae bacterium
GAATGGTTATTACACCATAGCGATATTTATGGTCACGGGGTCAAGGTTACTTCCATTTAAGTTGTCTCAAGTCCCGCAAATAGAACCGAAGGCATGAAGAAATTTAGATTGCTTTACTGCCGTTTAACATCATAATATATGTCCAGCAGGAGCGTAGTAGTTCCCTCGCTGGTTTTCCTTTTACATAACACTATTGCGTTTTATTGGATGTTGGCTTCCTTAGGTATGATTTTGATAAATCCTTGTTCCCCATGTAAAAAGTAAGTAACAAAATATGAGAAAGCAACATAAAAAGAAAAAGAATGCAGTTCTGTCTAAGTGTAGCGAAGCCAACTTTGAAGAATGACTTAAAGATAAAAAACCCCTCAAAAAGAGGGGCGTTGTGCCCGGGACTGGATTCGAACCAGCACACCTCGCGGCGCCGCCACCTGAAGACGGTGCGTCTACCAATTTCGCCACCCGGGCAGTGCATCAGGGCGCCAAAAATAGTTGAAAACAAAAAATGTCTCTCTTTATTTGTTATTGTTTTTTTCTGAAAGCTTGTCTACGCGGTCGTAAAATTCGTTTTGCAGTTGTATGGTTTTTGTGTCTGATTTGATGGCTTTCAGTGCAGCTACGAGCATATCAACAGTATGATCTGTCAGCAGCTTCCCCAACTCTTTGGTAGCCTTTGCACCTTCGCCTGCATAATGGTTAGGGTAGTTGGAATACCACCAGATGCCGGTATAAACATTGGGTATAGACCAGCGTTTCAAGTTTTCTCCCGACTCCTCTTTTGCACGGTCCATTTTCATAAGATCCGGCCGCAAGTATAAAAGCGTTGAGGTTTCTCTTTCACCTGCATGCTGGTCCCATGATGGATCGGACTTCCTCATCTTTGCCACCTTCTCATTGAAAGCCGCATCCTGTCCCGGATCAAAAAAATACACGGCATACCCTCTTCTTCTTTCCAGCTGCATTTGTACAAAATAGCGAAGCAGGTTGGGGTTACCTCCATGACCGTTCACGATAACAATTTTGTCAAATCCATTCCTCGCGATTTCAGAGCAGGTAGAATCGAGCAGCTCCATAACCAGCCTGCTTGGTAGCGAAAAAGTTCCAGGCTGATGCTTTGCTTCGTTGATTTGGCCGTAGAAATAATCGGGAAACACCACCGCATACTCCCGGGCCGCAGCTCGTGCAGACCATTCTCTCACATGAATGAGATCAGAGCCGAGCGGCGCGTGAGGTCCGTGCTTTTCCAGAATACCGATAGGTAAAATACATGTCCGGGAGGATCGTTCGAGTGCATTATTCCAATCGCTGGCGGCGAGCTCGTCCCACCGGGAGGGGATATTCTGTGCTGTGGCTGCTACAGACATAATCAATAGTAGTGGCAATAGCAATCGCATGAACTTAGGTTTTAGTTTAGTACCTGAATATACGACATTAGCGAGGCTGATTAAGGGCTTTCAGCAGGAGGAGCAGGTAAGCACGGACAAGGATGGTTCTGCCACGGAACTTTTTAACTTGATGAGCGTTTAAGTACGATTTGCCATATGAACCTCCAAATGTTTCTTTCCGATAAGTTGAAAAGTTCCGTGGCAGAACCATC
>DASQNW010000531.1:0-8020 GCA_035644775.1 Chitinophagaceae bacterium
TTATCGGGCTTCTGAAAATTTAAAATGGCCATATTCAGATTTAAAGTTTTAAGATTGTTATCGGCTTCTCAGCCCTGATCAGCTTCTGTTGCGTCGCACACTTGTACGTTCTGAACCACTATGGCCAATTCCTAACATTTATTTTTGACCACAGCGCATTCTTATTACTTAGAGTACAACTCCACAATTAGCTGCTCCTTTATGTTTTCAGGAACAGACTCTCTCTCAGGATAAGTAATGAAGGTGCCCTGCATTTCGGTTTCGTTCCAGTCTACCCAGTTGAACTTCTGGTTTTTACCACGAATCTGACTAGTTACCGAAGTATTATCTCTGGACTTATCTTTCAGGCTCACAATATCACCTGGCTTTAGCTGGTATGAAGGAACGTTAACCACCTCACCATTTACAGTTACGTGCTTGTGGCTAACGAGCTGGCGGGCTGCCGGACGAGAAGGAGCAATGCCCATGCGATAAACGGCATTGTCGAGACGAGCCTCAAGCAATTTGATCAGGTTTTCACCTGTTACACCTTTGCGGCGGGCTGCTTCTTCAAATGTTTTGCGGAATTGTTTTTCGAGCACACCGTAGGTGTACTTAGCTTTCTGTTTTTCACGCAGCTGAAGGGCATACTCCCCTAATGTTTTGCGTTTGCGCTGAGCGCCGTGTTGCCCCGGAGGGTTGCTGTTTTTGTTCAGCCATTTTCCATTACCAAGAATAGGCTCACCGAAAATACGGGAGATCTTGGTCTTAGGACCATTGTAACGTGCCATTGTTTATTTCATTTCCGCTTTTTAAAAACCGGTGCGTTCATCGTTGAAAGCGGTAAAAATTAATGAAGCACCCTTTGTTATAAATGAAACCTATTGGCTCAATATGTCTTTATGCCTGATGTCCGATGCTTGAAGTCTGAAGTCAGACCTCACACCTCCTCTTACACTCTCCTCTTCTTAGGAGGGCGGCAACCGTTGTGCGGAAGAGGCGTTACGTCTTTTATCAGCGTCACCTCAATACCTGAATTTGCCAGGGCACGGATGGCGCTTTCTCTACCAGCTCCTGGTCCTTTTACAAACACGTCGCAACGCTTCATGCCCGCATCCAGCGCCACCTTAGCAGCATCTGAAGCAGCCATCTGCGCAGCATATGGCGTGTTCTTTTTAGAACCTTTGAAGCCCATTTTGCCTGCACTGGACCAGGAAATTACCTGGCCCTGTTTATTGGTAAGGCTTACAATAATGTTGTTGAATGATGCCACTATATGTGCATCTCCGTAGGTATCAACCTTTACTACTCTTTTCTTCGCAGCGGCTTTTGCGCTTACTTGTTGTGCTTTTGCCATTTTGATAGGTAATCTTTATTGAACGTCATGCTGTTTGCATAACCCGAACCAACCCTCCACCTGCACCTGGCATCCGTAGTTGATTCGACAAATTGGTGCATATATAATGCCTTAAGCTGAATGCGCAGGCATTCAGCTTAAGGCTAATGTTATTACTTCTTAGGCGCCTTCTTTTTACCGGCGACAGTTTTACGCTTTCCTTTTCGGGTGCGGCTATTTGTTTTTGTACGCTGACCACGAACAGGCAATCCTTTACGATGACGAAGGCCACGGTAACACGCGATATCCAACAATCGCTTGATACTCATTTGCACTTCAGAACGCAAAGCACCTTCCACCTTGAATTCTTCTGTGATGGTAGTCCGAATGTTATTCAGGTCCTCATCATTCCACTGGTTTACTTTCTTGTTGCGGTCAATACTGTGTTTATCAAGAATGTAGCGGGCAGTAGCAGGTCCGATCCCATAAATATAGGTGAGGCCTATTTCCCCTCTTTTACTTTTTGGTAAGTCAACGCCGGCAATACGAGCCATAGTTTTATTTCAGATTTAATTTCTTTTAAATGAGCTTAAAGCCTTCAAGTTCCGGCTCTTCGTTTGAAAGCGAACTGCCGAAGCTAAAGCTATCCTTGCCTTTGCTTGAACCTGGGGTTCTTTTTATTAATAACAAAAAGCTTCCCCTTTCGACGCACGATCTTGCAGTCGACACTTCTCTTTTTTATAGATGCTCTAACTTTCATTTTCTTCAGCTTTGAGCTTTCAGCATTAAGCCTTCAGCGGTTACCTTTATTTATACCTGAATATGATTCTGCCCCTACTTAGGTCATAAGGGCTCATCTCCACGCCTACTTTATCTCCCGGCAAAATACGTATGTAGTGCATCCTCATTTTGCCAGAAATTGTGGCCAGGATTTCATGTCCATTTTCGAGTTTCACCCTGAACATGGCGTTCGAAAGTGCTTCTATTATGGTTCCATCCTGTTTAATTAAAGGCTGCTTGGACATACTTATTTTGGGAGCGCAAAGATATAGTTATTGAACTATAAAATAAAATCAGGTCGTTTTTTTAACAGCTGAACAGCAAAACAACCTGATTTTAATGAGAAGGCATTATAACTAATGGACGATCGACTTCTCCAATGGCATTTTAGTCATTGAAAGATGCAGATTTTGCAGCTCATGCACATACATGGTATGGTTAAAATGGCGGCGATCCTCGCGATACCAGATTTCCAGATTCGTGTAGTTGCCTGGATCGTGCACCAATATTCTAAAGGGACCCTTCAGGTATTTCGTGCCATTTTCAGTATCCTGTTTCTCAAATCCAAGTTTCAACAATTCCTTTTCTGTAAGTGGCAACGGAGCGATTTGGCTTCGGTTGTACCAGAACTCCTGAACGCCATTATCTACACACACCATATCATCGTTGCGGCTGGTATCTACAACAGTGCCTTCCGTTTCTGTTCCCTGGTCTACAATTCTGATTATGTCACCTGGTTTTAGTTCCTGTAATTTGAGCATAGCGCAAGCATTTAATTGAACCTGAAATTTAGGCAATATATAAACGTTGCCAAAAAGGAATTGATTGCGGAAACAAAGGACACCTAAAATTTTTCATGCGAATTGTTGCAACTCACAAATCTTACACATTATCTTTCGGGCACATGCATTCTATTCGTGAACACCTCCTATCGTGGCTGCTGCTTTTGCTATCTCTTACGTTTTCCTTCCGTGCTGTTTGCCAAACCTCTCCCGTTTTCTCTTACAGCACTGTTGCAGAGCAGAAGATATTGCAAGCACTGAATACCCGGCTGGAGCATGATCTTAAGGCGCTCACAGGGCCAAACAAAAAATATCTGTCAGAGATCTACAAAGAGCGATTCGCGATGATTGAGACCAGGGTAAAAGCAAAAGAAGTATTGACGGATGTTAAAGCACAGGAATATTTAAATGCTCTGACCAAAGAGATCTTCCGCAACAACACCAAGATCAATAAAGAGGAGTTGAGGATACATTTTTCCAGAATTCATTGGCCAAACGCCAGCAGTATGGGAGAAGGCACCATTCTGTTTAATATTGGTCTTTTCGGGCGCCTTGAAAATGAGAGCCAGGCTGCTTTCGTCCTGTGCCACGAAATTGCTCACTTCTTTCTTAATCACAGCAACAATAACATCAATGGATATGTGAACACTGTCTATTCGGACAGCTTTCAGCAACAATTGAAGAATATCAAAAAAACGGGCTACGGGCAAAACAATCAATTGGAAGACCTATCGAAAAGACTGCTTTTTAAGAACAGGCATCACAGCCGGGAGTTTGAACAAAGTGCAGACTCGATGGCGATGGAGTTAATGAAAAATACCGGCTTCTCTTGCGCAGAAGCATTGAATTGCCTTGCTATTCTCGATTCTGTTGACAAGGAGAAATATGGGCCGGCAGATGTGTCAAAAGCCTTTAGTTTTCCCGCATTCAGTTTCAAGAAACAATGGCTTCAATCCGACGATCTGATTTTTTCCTCATCAGAAGATGAAGAGACCAGAACCAGGAGAGAAAAAGATTCCTTGAAAACCCATCCGGCTTGTTCCACCCGAATCGCTCGGCTTACACCAGTCGTAAATGGCATCCAAAATACCGGAAAAAAATTCCTTGTAAGTGAGAGCTATTTTGTGCAGCTGCAGAAGGCATTTGACTACGAAGAAATAGCGTACTGCATTGAATTGAACATGGTGTCTCGAGCGCTGTTTCTATCGCTGCAGATGTTGGAGACTTCTCCCAGGGACGCTTTTCTCACCGCAACGGTTGGCAAATGCCTGAACCAGGTGTTCAGTTACCAAAAGAAACACGAGCTGAATAAAATCGTTGACCTTCCTAATCCCCAATACGATTCTGCCTACAACGACCTGCTGCGCCTGTTACAGAATTTACGTTTGCAGGAGATCGCCGCTCTATCGTACTACTACTTAAGGCAGCATGAGGAAGCATTGTCAGACGATGAGAATTTTGTAGCTGCTCTGATTAGGAGTAAAGAAAATTTTGGAATGCAGCTGGAGGCCGAACAATGGAAAAAACATTACAACACCAAATTCCCATCCGGGAGCTATTCATTTAAATAAACCAAAACTAAAATGATCTTAAAAACAAAGAGCCTTGTAGCTCTGATTGCGTTCGTCTTAATAATGAGTACAGCACGTTCGCAGGAGAAACTCAGCATCGACAGGGTGTATAAAGTAACACTCCGCAACTCAGGTCCTGTCATAGAAGACGAGCAGGTGAAAGGCTACTACTTCTTTTACATGTCGGATAAGATTGATAAAAAGACAAATGAGTATACCCTCCAGATATTAGATGCCAATCTCAATAAAATAAAAGACATCAAGTTCCAGGATTCAAAACACATTTCGCTGTTGGAATCTTCATTCAACGGAACAACAATGGCATTCCTGTTCTTTGATGATGACCAGAATGTTTTAGACTATCGTTTGTTCGACATGCAGGGAAAGAAAACCTTCAGCTATAGCAAACCCCTGGATAAACGCTCGGAAATCTATTTCAAGCAGGCACAAAGTAATATGCGCAACGAAGATGAAGATTCGGAGAATAAAGACGTATTCGATATCCCAGGTAGGGGATTTATTTCTGTCATTCCACTTCGGGAAAATAGAAAGTATACCTATGAAGTGAATTTCTACTCATCCGAAAAAAGAAAATCATGGACATACAACCCTATAGAAGATGGCAAGTTCACCAGCGCCCAATACCTCGGTTCAAACGACTCCATTGCCATCATTGAAATACTTACAAAAGAGAAGTTGATGTCGAAAGAAATGGAATCAACACTTCTCGGCATTAATCTCACTACAGGCAGGAAGGCTTTCGAAATGCGTACGCAGGATGGCAAGCACCAGCTCTATCCCATGAACATTTCAATGTTGCAAAGCAAAGGCAACTCTCTCGTAATGGGCCCTTACTATGAGGGAACAGACCGTGTGCTGCAGGATAAGAGCGCAGGCTTTGGCATATGGGTGATCAATAATGCAGGAAAGATCGTTTCATCGAAATATATTTCCTGGTCAAAAGACATCAGTAAGTTCTTGAAAACAGATCAGCGGGGAAGGGTTGAAGATCTGGGCTATGTATATTTTCACAACATTATACAGACAGAAGACGGAAAAGTATTTGCTATTGGCGAAGGCTATAAGAAAGTAGCCAGTGCAGCCGGTATTGCAACAACGGCTTTAGGAGTGCTGGCAGGGGGCTATGGGAGAGGAATGAGTACAAGTAAGATGAAAGTAACAGATATGGTATTAATGCAACTCAATAGCGATCATACGCTTGAAAATGCTGTTATTTACGACAAGTATAATAATAACGTGGAGATGCCGTCTGGTGCTGAATTCAACAGTCCACACACATTGGCCTTGTTGCTGAAATCATGGGGATCATTTGACTATTCTTTTACTCAGCTCGGAAAGAACAGGTCTTCATTTATGACCTCTTATACTGATTATGAAAAAGGCAAAGACTATAAAGGGCTCACCTTTAACACTATTTCATATTATGACGGAAAGCTTTCAACAGATAAAATCAACCTGAAAACAACCGCCAGCCGTTTGCTTATTCTTCCGGCAAAGCCGGGCTCAGTGTTGGTTGCAGAATATTTCAGGAAGGCAAAGCGCCTTGATTTAAGGATGGAAAAAATGAATTTATTATCACAATAGTTTTTGAAGAGGCTGCCACACGGCGGCCTCATTTTTTATTCTGCCCAGCTCATAGTGTAATCTTCATTTTCAATTTCCAGGGCCTGCTTTGTCAACATCAACGGGTGGAAAGTATCAACCATCACCGCAAGCTCTTTCGTTTCTTTTGCACCAATGCTTTTCTCCACAGTACCTGGATGCGGGCCATGAGGAATTCCTCCCGGATGAAGGGTCATCATTCCTTTGCTAACATTCTTCCTGCTCATAAAATCGCCGTCAACATAATAGATTAATTCGTCGCTGTCTATGTTACTATGGTTGTAAGGCGCAGGTACCGCCAGCGGATGGTAATCAAATAAACGAGGCACAAAACTGCAAACAACATAGTTATGACCTTCAAAGGTTTGGTGCACAGGTGGCGGTTGGTGCACTCGGCCTGTTATCGGCTCAAAGTCGTGAATGGAAAATGCATACGGATAACAACAACCATCCCAACCAACAACATCAAACGGATGCGCTGCATAATGGATGTTATAAAGCACTCCTTTCTTTTTAGTCCTTACCAAAAAATCGCCTTTCTCAAAGTGAGTAGTTAAGTTTTGCGGCGGCCGCAGATCCCGCTCGTAATACGGTGAATGCTCCAGTAGCTGGCCATATTTACTTAAATATTTTTTCGGGAAACGAATGGGGCTAAACGATTCTACAATGAACAAGCGGTTGTTTTCATCCGAAAAATGAATCTGGTAAATAGTACCTCTGGGGACCGCAAGGTAATCTCCATATCCGAAAGGGAGCTCCCCGTACATCGTCTTCAAAATACCAGAACCTTCATGTACGAAAATAAGTTCGTCGGCATCCGCATTTTTATAGAAATAATCGTTCACACTTTGTTGTGGTGCAGCAAGTACCAAATGAACATCGCTATTTACCAGCACGGGAACGCGGCTATCGATAAAGTCTTTTGCAGGCTTTATCTTGAAGCCGTCAAAGGCGCGGTGCTTCAACATTTTTTCTTCCGCTATTTCGGGTGCAACCCGCACGGGCTTTTCTGTTTTTATTATTTGCGTTGGCGGATGTATGTGATACAAGAGGCTATAATCATTTGAAAATCCTTCAGTGGAAAACAACTGCTCTGAGTACAGCTCACCGTTAGGTTTTCTGAATTGAGTATGGCGCTTTTGTGGCAGCTCGCCGAGTTTATAGTAGAAAGGCATTGAAGTAGTTTAGGTAAATAATCGTTTTCAATAAACCGGCATCACAAGCTTCTGGTTTTTGCAACTGCGAGAAAAAGAAATAAGCTATCGCCAATTCACTATTGACCATCCTATCCATAGGCCTGACAATACTATCGTAAATTAACGAATCTGAATTGAAGAAACGGGTTTTGGAGAGAGGCAGACAAGTTGCTATTCATCTGATTCTTTCCTGATCGGGAGCGTTTCTAAGGAGATGAAAGCGCCGAGCAAACTTGTCAAGGCCAATCCCCTGTGAATTACTTTTGGAATCATCCTGGCATCCTGACCAAATCCCCAAACCAAAATCAACAGAGCTATTCACGCTAATATCCTTACATAATATAGAACCGGCTTTTTTAATTCCACGACAAAAACATGCACACTCACTAGTATCAATAATACTGCAATAACAAAAAAGCTTCAATCATTATACGTTTTTGAGTTTTAACTATGTGGGCTTGTTATGGATGCTCCTTTGGTGAAGGCAGTTGCATAAAAAAAGCTGCGCAGTATAAAGCTCAACAGGTTCGCAAATCAACTCACAGTTGGAGCTTTCCTCACAAAACTATTAAACATGCATATTTCAAGCAGCTCTTAACCTCATTGATATAGCTCCCCGCTAATTAAATACAGCTTTAGCTGATCACTCATCTCTTCACCTTTGCATCTACATCCTTGTTCCAATCTTTTCCAATTGCAGAAAGGTATTCGGAATGGTTCCAGGTATTAACAACGGCCTTTAGTTCTTCGGTG
>DASQNW010000532.1:0-2652 GCA_035644775.1 Chitinophagaceae bacterium
TTCCAGGGAATAATGGTAGCAGCATCAGCCCAACCCGCAGAACCCGAAGAATTAGGACCTAAAACATTGGGAACTACGTGCGGCACCCTCCCATCGGGCTGCTGATCCGCAGCTACGTCTTTCAGCCATTTCGAAAAGAAATTGTGGACGTTCATGTTGAACGCTGCAGTTCTGCTAAATGCCTGCGCATCACCGGTCCATCCGAGGCGTTCATCACGTTGAGGACAATCGGTAGGCACATCTAAGAAATTGCCTTTTTGACCCCAAACAATATTATGCTGCAATTGATTCAGCAGCGCATGAGAAGAAGTAAAGCTGCCCGTTGGCTTCATATCGGAATAAAGCGCAACTGCCGTAAAGTTTTCCGGTTTTAGATCACCAGGATATCCTTCAACCTTCACATAGCGGAAGCCTTGCCAGGTGAAGTGTGGTTCAAATATTTCCTCGCCTCCACCTTTTAAGATGTAGGTATTTTGCTGCCTTGCTGATCTCAGATTTTCTGTATAGAAATTTCCAGCTTTATCCAGTACTTCTGCATGCGATAACAAAATTTGATCTCCAGCATTACCTTTTGCTTTCACTACCACCCAACCAACAAGGTTTTGTCCGAAGTCAATTACCTTCTCACCCCGTGGAGTCGTAATGAATTTTATAGCTTTGAACGTCTCCTGCTTTCTGATAGGTTCGTTGTAAGTGGCAATGATGTTTTCTTTTGAATGATCCTTTACACGAACACCACTCCAGCTGGCGTCATTAAAAGATGCCGTTGCCCAGCCTTGTAAATCCTTGCGTGCGTCTTGTATTTCACCATGGTAGATTTCAGAATATAGGATGGGCCCGGTAGATGATTTCCATGTTTCATCCGTTGCAATGGTCTCCGTAGTGCCATCAGCATAGTTGATATCGATTTGAAGCAATAACCCCAGATCTTTTCCGTATAAATTCTTATTCTTCTCCCACGCCAGCGGGCCTCGATACCAGCCGCTGCCCAACATCACACCTATTGCATTATTTCCTCCTGCCAGCATATTTGTAACATCGTATTGCTGATATTGTAAGCGCTTGTTGTAACTCGTCCAGCCTGGCGTCAGATAAAGATCACCTACCCTTTTGCCGTTGATGAACGCTTCATACAACCCATGAGAAGTAATATAAGCATAGGCTGATAGAACTTTTTTGTTGCTTGTAAATTGCTTTCTGAACATTGGGCTTGGGCGGAGAACGCTGTCCTCCTGGTAGCCCACTTCAATCCATTTTGCCTTCCAGTCAGAAGGTTTCAGAAATCCCATTTGAAAATAAGCCGGCTGGCTCCAGGCAGAGGCTTTGCCATTGTTGTCCCAAACACGAACTTGCCACGAGTATTTTCTACCAGATTGTAATGCACCGCCGGCATACGGCACATACAGCGACTGATCCGATGTAACCTTTCCGCTATTCCAAACGCTATTTTTTGATGCTTGTGCTCCCGACGCTTCATCCACCTTGATCTCGTAAGCCGCTTGTTTGATATTCCGTTTGTCGGAACTTAATTGCCAGCTAAATCGAGGCTGCGTAGCCTCAACTCCGTTCGGGTTTGACTTGTTCTCCACCAGCAGGTGTTGAACCTTTGTTTGTGCAAAGAGTAATTGGCTGCTCCATATGCAGCATATAACGAGAAAAAGCTTTTTCATGAATGGCAAGTTTGCAGTTATTAAGTAGAAGTTGCGGGTCCGTAGAAATCTCAATTATCTCACATCCCACAGCCGCAAAACTAATCTATTCAACAGCAATAATTCTTGTATCATGTACTGTCATTGTATTTGCTGATGTAGATACCTGTATATTTCAGCTTCATTGCTGCCAATCACACTATTCTTATCAAAATGCAAATAGTAGTAACCGATGGTTATACGCTCAACCCGGGCGATCTGAGCTGGGACGAAATTTCAGCATTAGGAGATCTTCGGGTTTATGAACGCACATCTGCAGATGAATTTGAGGAACGGTGTAAAACCGCCAATATTATTTTGACAAACAAGGTTCCTATTACAAGAGACAGGATATATAAGCTCCCGCAACTTCAGCTCATCTCCGTGCTGGCCACGGGTTATAATGTAATTGATATTGCCGCAGCGAAAGAAAAAGGCATTCTGGTTTGTAACGTGCCTGCGTATGGCACTGCATCAGTGGCACAGCATGTGTTGGCTCTGTTGCTTGAGCTGACCAATAGGGTGAGCCTGCATGCACAATCAACCGCAAACGGAGAATGGCAACGAGCACAAGACTGGGGCTATACAAAAGCTCCGATCACCGAACTTAGCGGCAAAATTTTCGGAATAGTAGGATTCGGACACATTGGACAACAAGTGGCACGAATTGCTTACGCTTTCGGAATGAAAGTGATTTATTACAATCCATCATCCAAAAAATCGTCTTTGGGAGAGGCAGTTGAATTGAATGAAGTTTTTCAACAAAGCGATGTGGTATCGCTTCATTGCCCATTGAAAGAGGACAACGTTCAATTTGTGAACAAAGATCTTCTCTCGCAAATGAAAAGAACTGCTTTGCTTATAAACACTGCACGAGGACAGCTCATTAACGAACAAGATCTTGCAGATGCACTTAACAACAACATTATTGGCGGTGCAGGTCTTGACGTGTTGTCTAAAGAAC
>DASQNW010000533.1:0-3461 GCA_035644775.1 Chitinophagaceae bacterium
ACCCTCAACAGCTATGAAGTTGAAGTCCTTCTCTTGTATCAGTCTTTTTGAAATTGCCGTTCGCCAGGTGTAGTATTCAGCAGTACCATGCGAGGCTTCGCCCAAGAGCACAATCCGTGCGTCTCCAATCTGTTCCATCAGCACGTCGAGATCACGTTCATTTCTAAGGGGATGATGAGGGATTTTCAAGGTGACTGTTTTGTCTGATTTGTGCTTCTTATCGTTGGACTTTTGTGCTTTGCAGGCCAGTACACACATACACAGCAACATCAATATCCAGCTCTTGTACATCCTATGCCTATGCATTTTATTGACTTTGGATATGTGTGTACAAGAAGCGCTCCATTTGCAGTAGAGAACATGGCAAAAGTTTCAAAGCATGAGTGCCTATGGTAAATAGTTGTAGAAAACCGTTAAACCTCAACGGAAATGAGCAACGTTCTCACTGCTATCATGATATTTGTGGCGGCGTCTTTATAAATGTGTAAACATTGTAGAACTATGAGAAAGATGATATTATTGTTTGGTTTATGCACGTTCTATAATACTGCCTTTTCCCAGGCCAGGGTAATGGTTGATGTTATGAACATCAACAATGACAATGGTGTTTGCAGGGCCTGCATCTTTCAAAATCACCAATCCTTTTCGGGAAATGGAGCTCCCTTCTCTTGTGTTCAGGCAAAAATCAGCAATAAAAAGGCTCAGCTGATCTTTGAGAAAATCCCTGAAGGGGTTTACGCTATTTCTGTTTTTCATGATGCGAATAACAACAGTAAGTTCGATAACAATTTCCTCGGTATTCCAAAAGAAGGATACGGAGCCTCCAGAAACAAACTTCCTTTTGCAAGTGCTCCAAGGTTTGATGAAAACAAATTTCTGGTAAAGGAGAATAGCACCACAACTATGAACATTAAGCTGCGGTATCTCTAAGTTCTTAAGGTATTTGGATAACCAGCTTTTTTGTAGCAATGATGTCGTTGGTGAAACCCACGAGGCTCACCATGTAAATTCCTGGTCTTAAGTTCAGTTCAGGAATCTCTACTACGGATAGGCCTGCAACATTGGTCTCCCATAGTTTTTGTCCTATGTTGTTGAATATGATTACAGACTTAACCGGCACCTGGGTGTTCATGCTAATGAAGAACTTGCCGGCAGTTGGGTTTGGCCAGAGCATCACCTGGAACATGCCTGTTGCAGGACCAATGGCAATTGTATTAGAATAGCTGGATTTGTTGTTGTAATCTACGAGCCGCAGGCGATAAAAACTGACGCCAGAATAGCTATTAGCGTCAGAAAACAAGTAGTTGAGCATGGCTGCGCTATAACCGTTAACAGCTGTTGACAAGATTGTATCCAGTGATGTAAATCGGTTTTCGTCGGCGAACTGTCTTTGTACAACAAAATACCTGATGTTTACTTCAGGTTGAGTTCTCCAATGCAGCTTAACCAGCTCTTTGCTTTCACGATAGCCGCTAAACCACAATTTTGTTTTTACTGCAGCAGTATCGTGCCAGGTAAATTTTGAAAAATAGGAGCTGTTCGAAACCGAGTTCATGAAGACACGCCTGTTTACACCAGCATTGTTTTGTGTGAAAGTAGAGGTAAGAAACCCCGCCTCGGAAAAGCTTTGGGGAGTACCCAAATCCCAACTGCCATTTACGTACTGTGAAACGTAAGATTTGCTTTTGTTTGCTTTGAAGACCTGTCCTTCATCAACGTTCAGGTGTTGCAAATACACTTCAACTTCATCTACTCCGGGGCGGTGCAGCTTGCCGATCTGCCAGGTCTTATTGACCGTTTCGGAACTCAGATTTCTGCCTGAAAAGACAGCTGATTTAACGCTATCAAACACATTCACATAAAAATCATCGCCTAAGTTAGATTTTGACTTAATAGCCGCAGGAGTATAGCCCTTGCTTGTACCGACAGGAAACACCACAATTCCGTTTGAGGATGAAATGTTTTCACGAATCAATGCGCTGTTTCCCGCCTGGTTCTCAGTAACAAAATATCGCTGATCATTGAAGCCTTCAATCTTTCCTATATGACGGTGACCCACAGTAAAATTATTCCCATGCAGGAAGATCCTGCCATTAGAAAGCATTAGAAGATTTCGCACTTTGGTGTTGCCTTTCAGCAGGTGAAGATCATTGCCATTAAGCACCTGCAGGTTGTAGAACGAAGCTCCGGATTTTGTGGCAGCATTGTACCCGCCCACCAACTGCTGCGATGTGCCTTCGGAAATAAACCTGATTAAACCACCTACACCATCTATGCCTGAACCGCTATTGGTTTCATCCGTAATTTGTGCTTCAGCATCGTTTTCCCATTTTTTTCCTTTGAAGTTAATGACTGCATTTCTGCCAACTCCCATGGTGCCATGATTGATCACGTCGGCGAACATGGTCGATGTGTCTGCCACGAAAAACACCTTTCCTTTTTTTGGAATGAAAATCCCTTGCTGCGCCTGCGATAAACCTGCGGACAAGAAGAGTACCACCAACCATGAAAATATAGGAACGGCGTTTTTCATTTAATATCAGGCACGGGCTTGTTATATAGATTACTTTTTGTTTGGTTTGATTTCCGCTGCAAGTTCTTGTATTTGCTTTTTTAGATCCTGCAACTCTAGCAAAGCTTCGCGATCTTGTTGTTGTTCTTTTTTAAGGGTGTCGATCTGTTGTTGTTGCTGTTTGATAGCGTTGATAAGAACCGGAACCAGCTCAGCATAGTTCATACCCAGGTTTTCTTTTGTTTCATCTCCAATGACCACTTCCGGTACAATTTTTCGCACCTCCTGTGCTATCAAGCCTATTTTGCCATCTACTGTTGGCTTGTCTTTCCAGTTGTAGCTAACAGGTCGTAATGCTACCACTTCTTTAAGACCATATTTCAAATCAGCAATGTTTGTTTTTAGCCTTGCATCAGAAGTTTGAATACTGCCGCTACCAGACCACACCGCGCTCCATCTTGCCCCGCTTTTCCCTAAAGTAAAGCTGTTGTCTACCGTTGGCGCGACAATACCTGCTACACTAAGCTTGTCTGCCGGAGTTGTTGTGCCGATCCCCACGTTTCCAGCACCTGTGACGGACATCCGTATATTTCCCCATGCGTAAAAATCCAGTCCATATTGATTACCGCCGGAAGTCTTTTTCGACGCGATGCCTTCACCTGTACCGCTTCCTCCGAATACCAGTGCTCCTGAAGTAAGGTCGCCATTGTTACTGCCGTTAGCTCCTAAAAACATTACATTGCCAACCGCTGCGGAACCATTTACATCCAACCTCTGTCCTGGCGATGTAGTACCTATTCCTACATTACCTGTGCCATCAATCCGCATTCTTTCGTTTGACGCTGCACCACCACCAGTCATAAATGCTAGCACTTTTCCAGATGTGCCCGTGCCGACATAAAGATTCTGTCCCATGTTGTACAGGTAAGCGTCGTTAGCGCCTCCAAAA
>DASQNW010000534.1:0-1597 GCA_035644775.1 Chitinophagaceae bacterium
TGCCGGCGCAAGAGCCTAGCACACCGTTAAGGGGTGAGCAATTTTCACAAAAGTGGCAGGTTATTCAATTGTTACTTGCACATCGAATTATATCATTGATAAAAGATAGCCTGCTACTGCTCCACCAAATACTATGAAGGCTGTGTTGATCTTATTGAAACAAAAGGTGATAAGAAAGCTAACGGCTGCGATCAGTAGTGTACGCCAGTCCAATATGGTTTCCCTGCTCATTTCAATAACCACCGATAAGATGATGGCTATGGAAGCTATGTTTACCGTATCTAAAAACGCTCCCATCAGCTTTGACTTGCGAAGACGCGGTATAAGGGGGTTCAAAAGTGCAACAAAGAAAAAGGAGGGCAGAAAAATACCTATTGAGGCAGCTAGGACACCCGGAAGGCCAGCGATTTGCCACCCTATGAAAGTTGCCGATGAAAATACAGGCCCCGGAGTGAACTGACCTACAGCAATTGCGTCTATCAATTGTTGTTTTGATAACAGCCCTCTCGCCACCAACTCCGCATCAAGGAAAGCAAACAAAACATAACCACTGCCGTAAAGAATGGCACCCACCTTCAGGAAAATCAAAAACAGCTTTACTGGTGATGTATCTAAATGCGCCGAACTAAGCTGTAATAGGGTGAAAGGAACAATGCCATTCACGACATTTGTTCGCCACCGCATTAAGTGAAGGACAATCCCTGTTAGTCCTGCTCCAAACAAAACATAAATTTCATTTGCACCCACCAACACAGCTAAGGCAGATGCGATTCCAATAATGCCGAGTTGAACGGACTTTAATGCTTTTCTTCCCAATGCGATCATGGTAACAACTATCACTGCAATGATAGCCGGCTTTACGCCGTAGATAAAAGGCTGCACTTTTGGTAACTGTCCATATTGTTGGTACAACCAGGCTAAAACAGCAGTAATCATTACGGCAGGAATGATGAAGCAGCAGCCTGCAAGCACCAGTCCTCGCCACCCTGCTTTTTCGTTTCCTATGTGCATGGTCATTTCAGTAGAGTTGGGACCGGGAATAAGATTAGTTGCACCTACAAGGTCTAAGAAATGTTGGTGGTCCATCCATTGCTTCTTCCTCACTACTTCTTCTTCCATGAGGGCGATGTGCACCGCCGGACCACCAAAACCTATCAATCCCAATTTTAGGAACAGCTTAGCAATTTGTATTAGTTCCTTCTCTTGTGCGGGATTTTTTCCACCAGGGGTTTGTTTAAAATTACCAGGCATTTTCATAAGCTATTTCGATCCTGGATCCTGACACCAGCAAAACACTTGCAGCATGTATATGTGTTCATTCCTATTAGTTGCAACAAGCGGGAGCACAGCAAGCTTCTTTTTCTTTCGGCTTTTCAGCGTACACAGTGACGCTTCTAATGCCGGTACCTGATTGGCGGAAGGTGGCAATTTGTTCGGTCGACAAGTAATTGCTTAAGATATCGTCAGGGATAACGATGGCTTTATCTTTCTGTATGGTAATGTTCTTAAAACCAGTTGCTTCTATCAGCTCCAGGTATACCCCCTTTTGAATAGCACCGGCCACACAGCCTGCATACATTTCAGCAGCCTCGCGAAT
>DASQNW010000535.1:0-2799 GCA_035644775.1 Chitinophagaceae bacterium
CTTCTTCCGTAATCATTCTATACAACATCGGTATTTCATCGGGGCTGTCCTGGAGGTCTGCATCCATGGTAATAACCACATCACCATGGGCCGCTTTGAATCCTTCATTCAGTGCAGCAGATTTTCCATAGTTTCTTTGAAAACGAATGCCCTTAATTTGCGGAGTAGCAGATCGCAGCTGCTGAATCACGTTCCATGAATCGTCTGTACTTCCGTCATCAACCATTATGATTTCATAGTGCAAATTCTTTGTCGAGCAAACACGGACAATCCACTCGGCGAGCTCCGGCAAAGATTCTTCTTCATTGTACAGGGGAACGACAATCGAAAGGTTCATCAGATATTTGGTTGTTCAAAAGGATTGTGTGGCTGCTTTTTAGTGACAGCAGCGCCAATTGCTGAACCTATGGCGCCGAGGATGATCATAAAAAGCATTGAACCTCCAACTACACCCACCCAAAAGAACTTTCGCGACATGGCTAATGCTTGCTCTATTTGCTCGTCGGTGACTCCTTTTTGCTTTTCCATTTGTTCCCGTGCCATTTCGAATGTTTTTTCTTTCAGATCAGGGAAAAGCAGGAAGAAAAGAACAGTAAAAGCAACAAAAAGAATAGTAAAAACGGCTGTTGTTTTGAAGCCGTAGGCAAACAGATTGCCGAAGGTTACCCGGTGATTGTGGGCCTTGCCATAAAGATTCACTACCAAAATAAGACCTCCTATTATGATGGCCCATTGAATGAAACTGACACCCGCGTGAGAAGTCAATTGCAGAAAATTTACAATGATCGAGTAGATCACCAATACTGCTGCAATTAATAGTCCGGCAGTGATGTGACTCAACGGTTTGCTTTGTTCCATTATAGTTGTTATTCGTTCAAAAATACTTGGTCTTTATTAATTATTCCGTAGGGCCTGCATGTAAAGCTTTGTCCAAAGAGAGGAGAATTAGCAGATCGGGATCGGTTTTGCTCTTGTGTAAATTGCCAGCTTTCGTTCTCAGCAAACACGCTCATGCATGCTGGTGCTCCTTCAGTGATTGATGGCGCAGGCAAATCAAAGAGCTCTCTTGGCCCAAGGCAAAACAATTGTAGGATGCGTTCTGTTGATATCGATGGCAGGCACGTTTTTACCACAGCAAATGCAGTTTGCAAGCTAATCATTCCGTATCTAGCGTATTCGAACTCTACCACCTTACTATCTTTCTCGTGTGGCGCATGATGCGATGCGATGCAATCTACAGTGCAGTCCAGCACCGCTGCTCTTAAGCTCTCGCGGTCCGCTTTTGTGCGGAGCGGCGGATTTACTTTAAGGTTCGTATCATAATCTAATAGGTCTTCATCGCAGAACAAAAGATGGTATGGAGTAACAGAGCAACTGACCTTAACACCTTCTGACTTAGCTCTGGCGATCAACTGAATAGAAGCCGCAGTTGAGACAGCAGTGAAATGTATCTTTGAATCAGTATACCTGGCAAGTTCAATATCTCTTGCAATCATCAGTTCTTCGGCAATTGCCGGTTTACCCGGCAAACCCAGCCGCGTTGATGCAATGCCTTCATTCATAAGTCCTGTTGCACTTATTGCTTTATCATCTGGCAGTTGAATCAGCACCTTGTCTATGGCTTTCAAATATTGAAGTGCCTTTAGTAGGATGCCCGAAGATTGAATGGTATTGTTTCCGTCGCCAAAAGCAACTGCACCACTTTGGTGCATATCGTACATTTCTGATAATTCTTTACCTTCTGTATTCTTTGTTACTGCTCCGATGGGGTGGAGGTTTGCAGGCAATGTTTTTGAGCGTTGTACAATGTATTCTACTGCAGATTTGTTGTGCAGAACGGGTGCACTATTTGGTAGCACCATTACGTCGGTGAAGCCGCCTGCCGCGGCAGCTTCAGCTCCGGTTTCCAGGCTTTCTTTATATTCAAAGCCTGGGTCGGGAAAATGTGAAAAGATGTCCAGCCATCCAGGTGAAACGGTAAGACCCTGTTTGTCAACCAAAATGTCTGCTTCGCCTGGGAGATCTTTTCCTATCGAGGCGATCACCCCATGTCTTACTTGAATATCAGTTTGTAATTGATGAAAAGGAGAGGAAGGATCAAATATTCGTACTTGCCTTAGAAGGAGGTTCATTAAGCAGCGAAGATAATGTTTTGTTGAATTGTCAATAAAAGTGAAAAGACCCTATGCAGGCAAGCTAATCTACAATCCGCATTGATGCTGATGAAGCAGACGTTCTTTACTTGGTTTGCTCTTTTACCCATTTGGTAATTTTGGCTAATACCACCGGTGAAATTGTTTGTTCAATGGTTGCGTATTCGGTAGGTGAACCTGTTTTAGCCTCTTGAAACAGATGGTTCAAGTTTGGAAATTCGATAGTAGTTACATTTTTGTTGCCACCCTTTTTTAAAGCCATTTTGATTGCGTTTAGGTTTTCTTTCGGCGGAACTTGCAGATCTTTTTCTCCATTAACAGCCAATACTGGGCACTTAACCTTTTCTAATGTTGCTGCCGGATCATACTTTAAAAAGTACTGCATCCAGGGAGTTGAAATCTGGTTTACCTGAATTGAAACGAATTCCTCTTTTGTCATTCCATCCGGAATTTTAGCAGTGGTATCATTCCTAAGTGCGTCAATTAACAGGTTCTTCAAGTCCGATCTTAACTTCAGGCTGTCAGAAGATGTAACCACTGTTTCAAAGATCCTGGCATTTGTTTGAAGTGTTTTTTTTATGTCAGTTTCAGAACTCCCTAACGCTTTAGCAATCAATTCTTGCTGTAGTAATAACAACTTGTCTCC
>DASQNW010000536.1:0-19790 GCA_035644775.1 Chitinophagaceae bacterium
AGTACCGAGGTTTGATATTTGATGTAAATTTATGGCTCAATTTTTGAGGAAAACGCGGCTTTTGTCCGCAAAACGAAACTGATCCAATGAGCCTTAACCAGAGTTTACAACAGAAATTACTACAAAAACTTTCACCCCAGCAGATTCAATTAATGAAGCTGTTGCAGGTGCCTACAGCCATATTAGAAGAACGTGTAAAGGAAGAACTAGAGGAGAACCCTGCACTCGAGCTTTCGGAAGACGGTTTTGATGAAAACTACGGGGAGGAAATGAAAGATGAGTTCGCAGAGAGAACAGAAGAGAGCGATTTTGAAGAGTCGACCAAAGAAGAGGACGTCTATGAGAACATCGATATTTCCGATTATGTTCAGGAAGGAGATGATGAAATAGCAGACTACAAGATGAGAGATGACAGCTATGGAGAGCAGGAGGAAAAAACCACGATGCCTTACAAGGTGGAAACCAGTTTTTACGAGATACTGGAGGCGCAACTCGGCATGCTTAAATTGGCAGACAAAGACTACAAAATTGCAGAGCAGATAATTGGCAGCATCGATGAAGACGGGTATCTCCGAAGGGAAACATCCGCCATAGTAGATGACCTGGCATTTCGACAAAACATTTTCACTACAGAAGAAGAAGTAGAGGAGCTGATCAAACGTATTCAACAATTTGATCCTCCCGGAGTAGCCTCCCGAAATCTCCAGGAGTGCTTACTATTGCAATTGGGGCGGCACAAGGAAGAAGGGAAAGAAGTGGAATTAGCAACGCTGGCCATAACCAAGTACTTCGATGAGTTCACAAAAAAGCACTACGAAAAAATACAACGAGGGCTAAACCTTAGCGATGAAGAATTAAAAGAAGTGATGCACCAGATCACGAGGCTGAATCCAAAACCAGGCGGTAATATAGGTGAGGTGAATAAAGCTGAAAGCTATGTGGTACCCGACTTCTTTATTCTCAACAATGCTGGTAAGCTGGAGCTTACACTGAACTCGAAAAATGCTCCAGAATTACGGATCAGTGAAGGCTACCGTGATATGCTGAAAGAGTACGACCGTGGAGCTAAAAAAGACAAGCGTCAAAAGGAAGCGGTCCTTTTCATCAAACAAAAAATAGATGCGGCGAAATGGTTTATTGATGCAATCAAGCAGCGACAGCACACACTGCTTAGCACCATGACCGCCATCATGAACCATCAATATGAATTTTTTCTTACTGGCGATGAAACTACTTTGAAGCCGATGATCCTGAAAGACATCGCTGAAAAAACGGGCCTTGACATTTCTACAGTAAGCCGCGTGGCCAACAGCAAATTTGTGCAAACAGAATTTGGTACTTACAGGCTGAAATTTTTCTTCAGTGAATCACTTACTACGGATAGCGGCGAAGAGGTTTCTACACGTGAGGTGAAAAAAATACTCAGCGATTTAATCGAGTATGAAAACAAGAAGAAGCCTTTGAGCGACGAGCGATTGACCGAACTTCTTCAGGAAAAAGGATATAATATTGCACGGCGAACAGTGGCTAAATACAGGGAGCAACTGAACATTCCTGTGGCACGCCTTCGCAAGGAACTTTAATATGGATGCCCCAGATTTGCCGTCTGAAAATGGATCAATTCATAGCGTTACATTTCACCCGGCTATACGGTGGGCAGCCCGTGTTCTGTCCGTTATTTTTCACCCGCTGTTCATTCCCGTTTACATTGCTTTTTTTCTCATCTACTCAAGCCCGGTCTTCCCAGCGTTTAAGGCTAGCGAAAAGTCAATGTTGCTGATCCGCTTTGCTGTGCTATATACGGTTTTTCCACTGGTTACCGTATTACTGTCAAAAGCGTTGGGCTTTGTTGAATCTATTTACCTGCGCACACAAAAAGATCGCATCATTCCCTACGTAGCTTGTGGCGTTTATTATTTCTGGATGTGGTATGTGCTCCGAAACCAGCAACAAGTTCCGAGGCTCCTAGTGATGCTCGCCCTTGCTGTTTTTCTTGCATCCTCGCTGGGGCTCATTCTTAACAGCTTTATAAAGATCAGTATGCATGCCATGGCTTTAGGAGTAATGGTCGCTTTTCTGCTCGTCCTTGCTTTTCGTACGGATATCAATTTTGGGTTTTATATTGCTCTTGCTCTTTTGATCACCGGACTTGTTTCTACCGCCCGTCTTATCAACTCCGATCATCATCCGGTCGAGGTGTATTTAGGGTTATTTGTTGGAGTATTAGCAGAATTGATTGCTGCGTATTTCGTTTAGGTTGTTTTATTCCAATTTCATTGCATAATTCTTTTCCTCATCAGTCGCTTCAACAACAGCATACCGTTTCACCATGTTTATGGTGGTTTCATCTACGGCATCGATAAAGTTCTGGTAAGATGATGCATCAAGAGGTTTGATCAACAACATCAATTCGTCTTTTCGTATGCCTAGCAGCTTCTGTCTTTCCCGAATGATTTGGCCGACGCCTGTCTCAATGTTGTAGCTGCTTGTTTTGATACTATTTTCATTCAGAGCCTTTTCCCACTTGCCGGGGTAACATATTATTTTATTCTTATCGGCTAATAACAACGTCAAAGCGGTTGATTGTCCAAGGGTGCCACTTTCTTCTCCCTTAGGCATATATAGCGCTGTAGTTGAAGGCTCGGAAAGTGCAGTGGTAAATACAAAAAAAGTTATCAGCAGGAACCCCAGATCTACCATTGGTGTCATTTCAATGCCGAGGAGAGTTGAAGAGTGGTAATGCTTCCGCCCTGAGGCAGACTGATGCAGTTGAAGTTGTGCCATGGTTTTCCTGATAAGATGCCCTAACACCAGAATTCCATAGCGCTATTTAAAACTCCGCATTCTTTGGTGCTCTTGGAAATGGTATTACATCCCGGATATTGGACATGCCAGTAACAAATTGTACCATCCTCTCGAAGCCAAGGCCAAAGCCCGCGTGTGGAACGGTTCCAAACCTTCGGGTATCAAGATACCACCATAGTTCTTCCGCAGGTATATGCATCTCCTTCATTCGTTGCTCCAGATATGTTAGCCGCTCTTCTCTTTGTGAGCCCCCCACGATTTCACCGATACCGGGAGCCAATATATCCATTGCCGCCACGGTTTTTCCATCGTCATTTTGTCGCATGTAGAATGCTTTTATCTCTCTTGGATAATTCGTAACAATCACTGGCTTTTTGAAGTGTTTTTCCACTAAATACCGTTCGTGTTCACTTTGCATGTCTATGCCCCATTTCACCTCGTACTGGAATTTTTTCTTTTTAAATGCTGGGGACTGCAGAAGAATTTCTATCGCATCTGTATACGTTACACGTTCAAATCGGTTTTCAGTTACAAATTGCAGCTTTTGCAATAGGTCAAGGTCACTGCGCTCGTTCTGCGGTTTTGCTTTTTCTTCTTCTATAAGCCGCTGCTGAAGAAATTCCAGGTCATCTGGATTCTTTTCCATCACATATCGGATCAGGTACTGAATGAATTCCTCCGCAAGGTTGGCGTTATCCTCAAGATCGTAGAAAGCCATCTCGGGTTCTATCATCCAGAACTCCGCCAGGTGCCTGGCCGTGTTGGAATTTTCAGCACGGAAAGTAGGACCAAATGTATAAATCTCACCAAAGGCAGTTGCTGCCAACTCACCTTCCAGCTGGCCACTTACAGTAAGGTTTGTTGCACGTCCAAAAAAATCTTCCGTAAAATCTATGCTTCCGTCTTCCTTCGTTGGCAGTTGCTGCAACGGCAGCGTGGTAACACGAAACATTTCACCAGCACCTTCCGCATCAGAAGCTGTGATGATAGGCGTATGCATGTACACAAATCCTTTATCGTTGAAAAACTGGTGAACAGCAAACGCAAGGGAATGGCGAACCCTAAACACTGCACCGAATGTATTTGTCCTGAAGCGCAGATGGGCAATCTCCCTTAAAAACTCAAGGCTGTGCTTCTTGGGTTGCAGCGGGTATTTTTCGGCGTCACATTCTCCCAGAACTTCAACAACATCAGCCTTCAATTCCACCTTTTGCCCTTTTCCAAGTGATGGCACGAGAGTGCCCGTAATTTTTAGAGAGGTGCTGGTGGAGATTTTTTTTAATGTCTCGTCATCAAATTTTCCGAGCTCTAACACCACTTGAAGGTTAGCATTGGTAGAGCCATCGTTGAGTGCTACAAACTGATTGTTACGAAAGGTGCGCACCCATCCCATCACAGTCAATGACTGACCTTGGGGCTCTTGAACGATGACGTCTTTTATTTTTATGCGGCTGTTGAACATGAGCTTTTATAGATTGGCGGCAAAGATATTCCGTGATGCGGATGATAATGTTTTGTCGTGATATCAAATTCACGTGCAGCCTTAACATTTAATGTCGATTTCTCGCATAATAATTGCTTAACTTCAGGGTTGTACGGCTGATACAAAAATTTTTGGTTTTTGCTTTTTAGCTGTATACTTGCAATTGGAAAGAGAGTTGAGAGATCATTCCTAATTCACTCACTTAGCGTTTTTTCAATTCCATTCAAAGTCAAAATTCTTTTACACATACGGCTTCATAAGAGCAATAGCACCCAAAAAACAAGAGCTTCTTTATGTACGACATTCTGCAGCTGAACGACATGCTCGTTCCGGAGTTACTCGATATAGCAGACCAACTTCACATTGACAACGCCAAAAAACTGGATAAGCAAGATTTGATTTATAAGATACTGGACAGGCAAGCTGTTGTCATTAATAGTGATGGTAATGCAACGGCAGAAAAAACCAAGCGCAGACGTATCATCAAGGCTTCTACTGCAAACAGTACAGAGGAAGCAGTAGTGGAAGAACCGATTGTTGCAGAGGAGAGGAAAGCTCCTAAAAAGCCAGCTCCTAAAAAAGAAGAACGAGCTAAAAAAAGCAGAAAAAAAACTGATGAACAAGAGGTTCAGCAGGAAGAACTGCCTCTTGAGTTAAATGGTCATTCAGAAGACCAATCAATGGCTGCCGACGAAGGACAGTTCTCAGTAGAAATGTCTGAAATGACACAACCTGCAGAAAGATCTCAGCAGCAGGGTGGTAACAAAATTTATCCTCAGAGACGCGAGCAGGCCTTCAATATCGAGTTTGATGGCGTGATCACAGCCGAGGGAGTATTGGAAATGATGCCCGATGGCTATGGCTTTCTCCGTTCATCCGATTACAATTATCTTTCATCGCCTGATGACATATATGTGTCACCATCTCAGATAAAATTGTTTGGTTTAAAAACCGGCGATACTGTTGACGGCTCTGTGCGACCGCCAAAGGAAGGAGAAAAGTATTTTGCCCTTTTGAAGGTTGATACTATTAACGGGAAAAAACCAGAAGAAGTGCGTGATCGTGTACCATTCGATTACCTCACACCATTGTTTCCTTACGAGAAGCTGAATTTGTTTATGACCCCAAACAATTACAGCACCCGTATCATGGATTTATTTACACCCATTGGAAAGGGCCAAAGAGGCTTGGTTGTGGCGCAGCCTAAGGTGGGTAAAACAGTTTTGCTGAAGGAAGTAGCAAATGCCATTGCTGCTAACCACCCAGAGGTTTACCTGATGGTGGTGTTGATTGACGAGCGCCCTGAAGAAGTTACCGACATGGAACGCAGTGTACGTGCAGAAGTAATTGCTTCTACGTTTGACGAACCTGCAGAAAAACATGTGAAGGTCTCTGCGATAGCACTGCAAAAAGCAAAGCGTTTGGTTGAGTGCGGCCATGATGTTGTAATTCTTCTTGACTCCATTACTCGTCTTGCGCGGGCGCACAACACGGTGGCACCGGCTTCGGGTAAGGTGCTTTCAGGGGGTGTTGAAGCTAATGCCATGCAAAAGCCCAAACAGTTTTTTGGAGCTGCACGTAAAATTGAAAATGGTGGCTCACTCACAATACTGGCCACTGCCCTTATAGATACCGGTTCAAAAATGGATGAAGTAATTTTTGAAGAGTTCAAAGGAACCGGTAATATGGAGCTTCAACTTGACCGCCGTTTAGCCAACAAGCGAGTATTCCCTGCTATTGATTTGGTCGCCTCTTCTACTCGGCGCGACGACCTCTTACTTGAAAAAGATGTGCTGCAACGCATGAATCTCCTGCGTGTGTACCTTACAGATATGAATCCCGAAGAAGCAATGCACGAACTATTAAAAAGAATGCGTGGCACCAAGGACAATTACGAGTTCCTGGCTTCTATGAACGGCTAATCTGTTGAATTACAACTGCTCAGCTCGGTCTTATTTTTGCATGGCTAAGGCAAAACTCTTTACCATGACGAAAACAACAATTGTCAGCCTTTTTACAGCAGCAGTGGCATTATCATTTACTGCTTGCAACAGCGACGGAACCAGCACTTCCAGCACCGATACCACTTCTAGTACTTCAACCGATGCGGGTACAGCAGTCACTACAAACAACTCCTCAGGCAATTACGCGGCGCAGGCAGATAGCTTTCGCACCAACAGCGAGCAAGGCAACTACCTTGATGCTCGCACAGGAAAAGCTATAAGGATAAAAGTAGATCCATCAACTGGCGCAAGGATCAACGAGGAAACCGGAGAACCAGTGCGCTATTATGTAGATAGAAGAACATGGTGGGTCTATGGCGACGAAGGCTGGGACAAGATCGGCGAAGCGCGGATGGAGAACGAGCAACTTCGTTATAAGTCAGACCAGGACAAGTGGGTGACATACGACGAAAAGTGGAAAATGGACGAAGGTGACGGTGAACTAAAGCACAAAACAGAGAACTCCAAAACCAAAATTGAAAAAGACGGCGATGTCAAGATTAAGACAGAAGATGGTACCAAAATAAAATCTGACGAGGACGGTATCAAAATAAAAAAGGATTAGTCACTAAAAGCTCACGTTTTAAGCGCCTCCTAAAAACGGCGCTTTTTTATTGTGGTCTACGCAACAAAGAGCACTTAAGCCTTTTATTTACAAGATTCATCTATTATCTTGACCCTCCAATAAAGAGCTCTGCTCGATCCATAATCCTGTGAAAATGAAATTATCTTTTGTTATTGCCTGCTTCTTCTTTTGCAATGCATATGGCCAGGACGTCAGCGGTCTGTATGCAGGCACCCTCATCAATGACAGCCTTAAGATGGTGCAGAACTATGAGCTTGCACTAAGTGAGTATAAGGGTAAGATTACCGGCTATTCCTACATAACCTTTGTAGCTAAAGACACATTCTATTACAATATCAAGCGAATAAAAGCAACAAAAGAGAATGGAAAGCTGATTGTACAGGACGTGGCTATGCTTTATCACAACCACCCAAAGGGACCTGACAAGGGTGTACACTTGATAAATGTCATTTCCCTGCCCGCTCAGGACACCATTACAGATCTAAAAGGCTTATGGAAAACAACAGAAAGCAAAAAGCACGGCTTTTACTCTATCAGCGGAAATTTAGACCTGGGAAGAGATAATGACAGCAGCCATTCAGCACTAATTCATCACCTAAAAGAATTAGGTGTGATAGCGTACCAGGAGGAGAAAAAAACTTCAATCGCTAAGAACTCAAAGAAGCAGCAGTACAGCACCGCTGCCGAGAAAACCGCAGCCACTACAGGAAAGAGCTCGGTCGAAATAAAGCCTGAGAGCAGCGGACTTAAAGTTGAACAGAGGAAGACCAGTATTGCAGAAACCATTATTATCACATCGGACAGTTTAACGCTGTCGTTCTATGATAATGGTGTAGTGGATGGAGACACAATTAGCGTGTTTTTAAATGGAGAAAACATAGTATCCAAAGCAAAGCTTACAGCTGTCGCATCGAAACAGGTAGTACGTGTTGCATCAACAGAAGAAAAGGATTTGGTGTTGACGCTTGTTGCAGAAAACCTGGGAAGCATTCCGCCAAACACTGGCTTGCTGATTATTGAGGATGGTGATCAAAAGCACCAGGTGCGTTTTAGCGCCGATATGGAAACAAATGCTGCAATTATCCTGAAAAGGAAAAGGAGATGATATGCTGCCTCCTTTGTGCCAATCTACCTTCTGACTTTTGATCGCAGGGATTGTAAGGAAGAAGTTACCGCAACAGATGATTTCATGCTGCATTAGCTACAGCATCGATAGCCGTCGCGAGTTCTTGATCCTTTTCGGTTACTACATTGCCTGCATCGTGGGTAGACAACCATATCTCAACGGCATTCCACACGTTCATCCACTTTGGATGGTGATCCATTTTTTCTGCAATCAACGCCACCCGACACATGAATCCAAAAGCTTCGTTGAAATCTTTGAAGATGAACTTCCTATAAAGACAATTTTCTTTTTCTTCCCACATAATGCAAGTTGCTTTGACAGGTAAGTAGATTTTATAAATTAAAACACGAGGTGTTCCTTGTGCTTAATCATTTGACTCGTTAACTCAACTACCAGTTGCACTCCACCAATGTTTTTGATAGACTTTATGAGATGCTCTATCGAGTCTTCTTTCACCGGGTCACCTTTCAATAACCACAAGAAATCAAGATGCTTGAACTCGGGCAAAAGATATTCTCCATCAAACTGGTTGTTGTATAAATAGTGGACAAGGGCGGTATGCTCTTCTGCATATTCGTACACTGCAAAAAAATAGTCTCTCTTCTTTCTTGTAAGTTGAATTTCGATTTCATTGTTTACACGAAAATCGATGCCCATCAGGTTGTTGAGCAGCCAGCAAAACTGGTAGTCTTTGATGGGAGCCATTATTCCGAGCAGTCGGGTGTTCTCGAAAAATTCATCAGCCAAGTCTTTCGGGTCCAGAACCAGCTTCATCCTTATGAAATTAGGAGCTCAATTTACTAAAACTCCACAGGCGAAGAAAGCCTCTGATGTCCACGGTTGTAGTGAACCGTTGTTTTATCTCCCTTTTTAAACTTGCCTAAAGCCTGCATGTAGTCTTCCATAGATGCCACAGCAAAATCGCCTAAGCGAATGATAACGTCCCCTGACTTCATCCCGGCCTTTTCTGCTGGCCTGCTGTCCACAACCCCATCAATGCGAACTCCAGTTCCGCTGAAGGTATAATCAGGCATGATGCCAAGGGTTACGCTAAATGTAGCTGCTGTGTTCATCTGCGTTTCTCTTGTTTTCTGAAACTCCAACTTGGCCGCTGTTCTGGCTTGCGCATCTATCAAACTGTAAATATGCCTGACAATGTAGAAATGCCCGGTGTAGTTTATTTTATCGTAATCATCAGAAGTTCTGTGGTAATCCCCGTGCAGACCTGTAAAATAGAATAGCACTGGAATATCCTTAAAATAAAAAGATGAATGATCACTTGGACCTACACCACTTGAGTCAAACCTGAACTTCAGCGAAGTATTAAAAAGAGCCTTTTTACCTGTTTGCTGGTAGGCAGTGGCCCAGAAGGGTGAAGTTCCAAATCCACCAACAGTAAGAACCGGGTCGGAAGCGTTCAACCTACCAATCATATCAAGGTTGATCATATAGCTCACTGTTCTGAGATCAATTGTAGGATGTTGTACAAAATGCTTTGATCCATAAAGCCCCAATTCCTCTCCAGAAAATGCAACAAACAAATAGTTGTTTTGCCTGGGACCAGACTTCAACATCTTAGCCAATTCAATAACAGCAGCTACGCCACTCGCATTATCATCAGCTCCGTTGTGAACCTGTTTCGCTTTGTCAAGGGAATTGCCATCTTCGCCATAGCCTACGTGGTCAAAGTGAGCGCCCACTATCACCGTGTGAGGAGCTTTGTTGTCAATGTACCCTACCACGTTGGTGCCTGTTCGCTTTTTTGCACCAATGTCGGTTTTCAGTTTTAAATCCAGCGTTGCTTCAGCATCGTGAAAATACTTTTTTACTGCTTCAGATGTAAGGTATACAACCGGTATAGATACTTGCTCTGATGCGTCTCTACCTGAAAATGCCAGATTATCCTGTATCTCTGACGTATTATAGATAAACAAAGCCGTAGCACCTTTTTTTGCTGACTCCTTAGCTATGTTCCTTATAGATTCAGACAAGTTGAAATGAGGATTTTGTTTATGCTGTTCAAGCAGTTCTTTAAGATTGAAAAACCAGGGCATGTTCAACTCCTGTATCGCCATCGAAGGAAGCGCTTCGATGCTGCTGTTGGAACTGTATGGCAGGGGAAAAAAATCTTTATTCAACGTAAGTGCGTGGCCACCGACCAAAAGGTGAGTGCCTGCATTTATTTGCTTGCCTTCATTGATCTCAAAGGGCTGGTAAAATTCGTTTGATCCCCTTGGCTGTAACCCGGCAGCCCTGAACTCCGCGCTTATGTAGTTCATGGCCTTTTGTTCACCGGCCGTTCCAGTTCTTCGACCTTCCAGGCTGTCGCTTGCTAAAATAGAAACGTGCTTTTGTAGATTGGCTATCACCTGCTTGTCTTCTTTTTTTAGCTTTTGCGCATCTGCAGCCGGTGCAGATAAAAAAAACAGAATAAGTAAAATGTTGTTCCGCATCACCGTACGCTTTCTATGAAGACGACAAAGTTATTCAATGGTTGACTGTCCAATTCGTTATTTTATAGTAAAAGCTAAGTTTCCAAAGTTTTGTAAAACTTCTCATTTCGTAAAAGGCCCCCACTGCAAGGCACCTACCTTTGCGCCGCGCAGAGTGGCTAAAAAAAACCTCCATATTGCATTAGTAGGAAATCCGAATAGTGGCAAAAGCTCGCTATTCAACTGCTTAACAGGTCTGAATCAGAAAGTCGGCAACTTTCCGGGGGTGACAGTAGATAAGAAAAGCGGCTCCACGTCTATAGCAGAACATCTAATTGCTGAAGTGATCGATCTGCCAGGCACCTACAGCCTGTATCCCAAACGGCTGGATGAATGGGTCAGCTACAAGGTTTTACTTAGCCAGGACAAAGACATAGAGGCAGATATTTTTGTAGTGGTGGTAGATGCCAGCAACCTAAAACGAAATCTTCTTTTTTGTACGCAGCTTATTGACTTAAAGAAACCTGTCGTGCTAGCGCTTACGATGGTGGACCTGGCAAAAAAAAAGGGAATTAAGATTGATTTAGCGGAGCTTGAGCGTGAGCTTGGTGTGCCGGTGATCTCTATTAATCCAAGAAAGCAGAAAGGAATAGCGGAACTTAAAAAAGCAATTGAGCAAACAGCGTTGCACCTATACCAGGTGCCCACCCGCGACTTTATTGATAACAAAGCGTTGGCTGCAGCACCAGTGGGTGATCTAAAAAGATTATTGCCACACCTCAGCGACTATGCAGCCGTTCATATGCTTATCAACCACGAAAGCTTTTCACTTGACGCTGCGACGCAGGCGCGGATAGAAGGCATTGAACAACAGCATCAATTTAATGCAACGAAAACCCAGGCTACAGAGATTCTTCAGCGGTATAGTCGCATTAAGCACATCATGCAGGTAGCTGTTTCCGAGCCAGACCCGTTAGAACAAACTTTGTTCACCGACAAACTGGATAACGTATTACTTCACAGAAGATGGGGCTACCTCATTTTGCTGGGAGTATTGTTTGTGCTGTTTCAGAGCGTGTTCTGGCTTGCTCAGTATCCAATGGAGTGGATTGAGGTATTTTTTTCCTCTGTTAGCGGCGGGCTTTCTTCATCATTACCTGAGAGCTGGTGGAGTGATTTACTGGTCAATGGTGTTCTTGCGGGCCTCAGTGGCATATTAGTGTTTGTACCTCAGATAATGATCTTGTTTGGGTTAATAACCTTGCTGGAGGATAGTGGTTATATGGCTCGCATTTCTTTTTTAACTGACCGGCTGATGCGGAGCGTGGGCCTTAACGGCAAAAGCGTTATGCCCCTCATTAGCGGATTTGCATGTGCGGTGCCTGCAATTATGTCGGCAAGAAATATCGAAAACAAAAAAGAGCGCCTGCTTACCATTCTCATCACACCCCTCATGAGTTGCTCTGCCCGTTTACCGGTATACACTATTCTCATAGGATTGGTCATTCCCAATATTTATTTTCTGGGCTTCCTAAGTCTTCAGGGCCTTGTGATGATGGGACTGTATTTACTTGGGCTAGTCGTGGGCTTGTTGGTGGCATATATCGCGAAATGGTTTATCCATATAAAAGAAAAGAGCTTTTTCATTCTTGAACTGCCTATCTACCGTTCTCCACGCTGGAACAACGTTGCTACAACTATGTTGAGTAAGGCCAGGATTTTTGTGGTAGACGCGGGAAAAGTGATAATGGTAGTCAGCCTCGTTCTGTGGGCGCTAAGCTCTTTTGGTCCGGACAAGAGAATGGTAATTGTAGAAAAAAATTATGCGCTGGCAAAGCAAGCAAACACGAACATTGAATCAGCGCAGAACGATTATCATACAGCTCGCCTGGAAAATTCTTATGCAGGCTTGTTGGGTAAATCTATTGAGCCCTTTATTAGTCCGCTGGGCTTCGACTGGCGTATTGGCATTGCATTGATCACATCATTTGCTGCGCGAGAAGTATTCGTCGGCACAATGGCAACTTTGTATAGTGTAGGCGAAGACGATGAAAACTTGTTGCTGCGGGACAAAATGAAAGCAGCACGACGTCCTGATGGTTCTCCTCTTTTTACCCTGGCTGCGGGCATTTCCCTGATGATCTTTTATGTATTTGCCATGCAGTGCATGAGCACTTTAGCGATCACGAGGCGGGAAACAAGAACCTGGAAGTGGCCTGCCATCCAGTTCGTCTACATGACTGGGCTGGCCTATGCCATGAGTTTACTGGCTTTTCAGTTATTCAACTAATCCTTGGGATCGCTACCGAAACCGTGCTGCATCAGGCGAAGGGTGCCATTGGTGTTTCGGTTCAAAATAGTTCCACAGTAGGTTTGATAATTTCCTGGTAAGCTTCCAGGCTTCATTGTTTTCAGTCCAGCTAGTGTCTGCGTTGTTTTTTGTACTAATGCAAAATACATATAGCGACTTGACACCTCTAACCAAAACCACTTCACTTCGAGAACGGTCCACCGCTCCATTCTTGCTAAAGATTGATGCATATGGTGGAATTTGCGAAATGGCTTCGGCATCCCAATAATTTCTGTTCAGTGCTCTCAACATCCGTTCGCTCGCCGCCCCTGAAATTATTTTCCCCTCATAGATTTGCTGCATGAGATCAACCATTTCTTTGGGTGTTGACTGTCCCCAGCCGTACTGACTTCTCCAGTGTTCCCTTCCAGGCGTCTTTGAGTTGACCTTTGTTGCAGAAAATCCCCAACTGTCCATCAGCGTGTTTATTTTCAACCCACTTCCTGCCAGCGCCTGCAACCAAAGACTAGCAGTATTATCACTCATCGTCATCATCAACATAATGAGCTTGCTTAACTCAATTTTTTCACCATTCCTGAAGGAGCCCAGGATGTCTACGCCAGGATAAAGCAGCGAATCATGATAGTGCAACTCCTGGTGATAGTTTAGGCCGCCTTTGCTGATTCTATGCATCACTCCCACTAGAATTGGGATCTTCACGATGCTGGCTGTTGGAAAAATAGTGTCTTGATTAACAGCAACAATTCGGTTTGACTTCAGATCTTTGATATAAACTCCAACGTCGCCGTGAAATTCTCTCAGCAATTCTTCCACCTGGCGCTGCAAACGTTTATCCTTCTGCTGTGCAGCAGAAAAAAGAAAAACGAGTAAAAAAGATATTACCGCAACAACCGGTTTCATTTTTCTTTGCCTCCATTCAGGTAATCAATCACAATGTAGCAGAAAGCTTTAATGCCGGTCAACATTCCTGCTTCATCAATGGAGAAATCAGGAGTGTGATGAGCAGCCGAATTTTCGGGTTTCATCGTTGCAGGCATGCCGCCTAAATAAAAAAATACCGAAGGCACTTTCTCCGCAAATGCCGAAAAGTCTTCGGCACCGGTAACGGCATTCATCTCAATCACATTCCCACCTGCAGCTTTTTTCAACGAAGGCAGGATTTTGCTTGTAAGAACAGGATCGTTATAAACGACAGAAGTTTTACCATCGAATGAAACAATTGCTTTGGCGCCCGAGGCAGCTGCAATATGAGTTGCTGTTTGTGTGATGCGTGATTTAATATCTTCCTGCATTTTCTTATCAAGCGTTCTTATTGTTCCCCCAATCACCGCTTCTTCAGGAATAATATTTTCGCGAACGCCTCCTTTGAACATGGTGGTAGAAATAACGGCAGCGTTCTTTGTCAATTCTGTTTGCCTGCTGATGATTGCCTGTAAGCCATTGATAATTTGAGCACCCACGTAAACGGGATCAATTCCTAACCAGGGTTGCGCTCCGTGAGTTTGCTTTCCCTGAATTTTAATAGTAAACCAATCAGAAGCAGCCATCATACCGCCTTCGCGATATTTTATTTGTCCCACAGGTGTTTGGGCGTTAATGTGCAAACCAAACATTGCATCTACTTTAGGATTCTGTAGCACGCCCTCTTTCACCATCAAAGGAGCTCCGCCCTCTTCACCTTCGGGCGGCCCTTCTTCAGCAGGTTGAAAAATAAATTTTATCGTCCCGGATAACTTGTTTCTAAAGTTAGTAAGCACTTCGGCCACGCTCATTAAAATGGCGACATGAGCATCGTGCCCACAGGCATGCATTACACCAACTTCCTGGCCTTGGTAGGAACCTTTCTCTTTCGAGGCATAAAGTAGAATGGTGCGTTCGGTGACAGGCAGTGCATCCATATCAGCACGCAACGCGATTACCGGCCCTGGCCTTCCTGTTTTCAATAAACCAACAACACCAGTGTGCGCAACATTCTCTAACACTTCAAGACCTAAGGACTTCAGGTGTGCTGTAACAAATTTAGCCGTCTTGAACTCGCGGTTACTTAGTTCGGGGTACTGATGTATACTGCGCCTCCAATTAACGCACTTCGATTCAATTGCTTTTACCGCAGCTTCGATGTTGTCTGCTTTCTGGGCATACACAAGGGCAGTCAAAAGCATAAAAGACATGCAGGAAATACCTCTCTTGATCATCGATGTTTTATGTTTAAGATAAAGCTTTCGCATAAAAAGCCGCGATCAGTAGAATTGTTTTTTCTATTTTTATCTTATATGATGCTCAGGCATATCCCATTCTTAAAAAATGTCTTCCTGTACAGCATCACAGCGTTCGGAGGTCCACAGGCACATATTGCTATGATGATGAAAAACTTCGTTCATCGCCGACCGTATGTCTCTGAAAAAGAATTGCTCGAGTACAATGCTTTTTGCAACCTGCTGCCAGGTGCATCGTCTACGCAGACCGTAACGTTGATTGGCTACAAGAGAGGAGGACTTCCTCTGGCCATTCTGACACTACTTATCTGGATATTTCCGGCTTCGTTTTTAATGGCTGCCTTTTCGTTTCTCTTGCATTACATAGATCAAAAGTCTTTACACGAAGACATCTTCAAGTTCATCCCTTCCATGGCTGTAGGCTTCCTGGCGTATGCTTCTGTAAAGGCTTTTAAAATATCAGTCAACAATCTAATAACGTGGTTTATTATGGCTGTTTGCACAATAGCCACATACCTGTTTTTCAGAACGCCCTGGATTTTCCCTGCGTTAATTGTTGCAGGAGGCTTGATCACCAATCTTAGCCACAAACGCATACCGCAAGTAGCTACAACACCAAGAAAAATCAAGTGGGGCAACATCTGGCTGTTTGCGTTGATTTTTATTGTCACCGGAGTTACCAGCGAAATTGCCCGGAAAAACAATTGGCCTAACAGAAAACCAATAAACCTATTTGAAAATACATACCGCATGGGTAGTCTAGTATTTGGAGGTGGTTACGTGCTTATGCCAATGATGTATGAACAATTTTCGGTACGTCCTGCGGTAGTGAGAAAGAAGAACCCGAATGTGATTCAGATACCAAAAGAAGACATGACAACAGCAATGGGAATAGTGAGAGCGATACCAGGACCGGTATTTTCTATAGCTGCATTCACAGGCGGAATGGCGCTAAAGGACTACGGACCAGCAATGCAGGTAATGGGATGCATAATAGCCACTGTCGGCATATTCTTGCCGAGCGCCTTACTTGTGCTTTTCTTTTTTCCGATTTGGAACAACCTCAAAAAATACGCTGTTATTTATCGTTCACTGGAAGGCATCAATGCTGCCGTTGTAGGCATTATGATAGCTGCCACTCTGTTCATTATGAAAGACATCTCACTAGTGGAAGCCAAGACTGATAGCATTTTGAATATTGCAATCATCATCACCACCTTTCTTTTATTGCATTACACAAAAATCGCTTCTCCATTTATCGTTGTGGCATGCCTGCTTTTGGGCTACCTGCTTTAGCTTTTGAAAAAGCGGCTTTTTTCTATTTCATTTTCTACGTTTTCAGGAACAAGATACCTGATCGACTTTCCAGCTTTTATAATCTCACGGATATGGGTAGCCGAAATGTCGAGCAACGGCGCCTTCATTATTTCGATTTTGGCTGCTTCTTTGTTATAAATTTCAAAACCTGGACGCTGATAAATGATTATCTGATAGTTCTCAATGATAGATTGGTAGTTATTCCAACGCTCAATGTTTTGAAAACTGTCGCTTCCCATGATGATGCTAAATTGGTGTGCCGGATGCTTCTCTTGCAGATAGGCAAGCGTTACTGATGTATAGGAAGGTTTTGGCAAATGAAATTCAACGTCGACAGCTTTTAGCCGATCATCTTCTTCTATGGCCAGGTTCACCAGGTGCAAGCGGTCGTACTCGTTCAATAATGATGTGGATGTTTTGAACGGATTTTGTGGTGATACTACGAACCAGATTTTTTGTATGTATGAATCGTTAAGGATGTGATTTGCGATAATGAGGTGACCGTGGTGAATAGGATTAAAGGAGCCAAAATAAAGTCCTATACACATAAGTCAATGCTAATCAATTACTTATCTAATATTATCTGATCGGCTTCATTCAATCGGAGGCTTAGAGAGTACCCGGCAATTCGGATAGAGATTGGATCTCCCAAAGGGGCAACTTGCTCCACCACAACTGTTTCACCAGGGAGACAACCCATTTCCATGAGCTTTAGCTCCAGTTCCGAGCTTACAAAGCTTTTGATGGTTGCTCGCTCCCCTGGCTTCAGATCAGACAACTTCATCGGTTAAAGCTACAATAGATAGATTCAACACTGTTTACGATTTTTGAAATAGAATGTCGACTATAAGCCACATAAGCTTTCACTTTCTCTACCCGATCCATCTTAAGCATCGAAGACATGCCAAGGAGATGCTCTGCCATATTGCTAAGAGAGAAAAAAAGGGAATCTCACACCTGAACTATGTTTTCTGTTCAGATGACTACCTGCTTAAGATGAACGAGGAGTACCTTAATCACAGCACCTTAACAGATGTAATCACATTCGACCTCTCCGAAGAAGGGGAGCCGCTTGTATCTGACGTGTACATCAGCGTGCAAAGAGTGCGGGAGAATGCGGCACTGTACCACTCCACAATCAAGCAGGAGCTCCTTAGGGTGATGGTGCATGGGCTGTTGCACCTCTGCGGTTATAATGATAAGTTAAGCCGGGACAAAAAGGTGATGCGTGAAAAAGAATCAATGTATTTGAAAATGTTTTCAGTTCCACGTGAAACAGAACACAGGAGCATTTAACATGTTCCTCGTGGAACGTTCTGCTAATTTTGCCACATGTTTTCCGAATACGACTTAATTGTAGTGGGGGCGGGGCACGCGGGCTGCGAAGCAGCGGCTGCTGCTGCGAACATGGGATCAAAAGTGCTCCTGGTGACCATGAACCTCCAAACAATTGGGCAGATGAGTTGCAATCCTGCCATGGGAGGAATAGCTAAAGGTCAAATCGTGCGAGAAATTGACGCGATGGGCGGGTACTCTGGAATAGTATCCGATGAATCTATGATTCAGTTCCGAATGCTAAACAAATCGAAAGGACCAGCTATGTGGAGCCCAAGATCTCAGAACGATCGCATGCTGTTTTCCCAGAGGTGGAGGGAGCTCTTGGAGCAAACCACCAACATAGATTTTTACCAAGATATGGTTAAAGCTATAATCGTGAAAAATAGCAGGGCTGCAGGAGTAGTAACCGGTCTCGGTCACGAAATAGCGTCTAAAGCTGTGGTACTTACAAACGGCACCTTTTTAAACGGTGTCATCCACATAGGAGAAAAGAGAATAGGCGGCGGCAGGGTTGCAGAGAGGGCTTCGGAAGGACTTACCGAACAGCTCAAGTCATTTGGGCTCGAAAGCGATCGGTTGAAAACGGGAACTCCACCTAGGGTAGACGGCCGCTCGCTAGATTATACTAAAATGGAAGAGCAGAAAGGAGATGAAGAGATTGGCGGATTTTCCTTTGTGAAGACCAACAAACCGACCACTCAGAAAAGCTGCTGGATCACCTATACCAGCGAAGAAGTTCACGAACAGCTAAGAACAGGATTCGATCGAAGCCCCATGTTCGCCGGAAGAATTGAAGGAGTGGGGCCTAGGTACTGCCCCAGCATAGAAGATAAGATTAACAGGTTTGCAGACAGGGAGCGCCACCAGTTATTCGTTGAGCCAGAGGGCTGGAATACGGTGGAGGTTTACGTAAATGGTTTTTCTACCTCATTACCTGAAGATGTACAATACTCCGCATTACGAAAAGTCAGAGGATTTGAGCACGTGAAATTTTTGAGGCCAGGTTATGCCATTGAATACGACTACTTTCCTCCAACTCAGCTTAAGTATAGTCTAGAAACAAAACAAGTAGAAGACCTCTTCTTTGCTGGGCAGATCAACGGAACTACTGGATACGAAGAAGCCGCTTGCCAGGGCTTGATGGCAGGCATTAATGCACACCTGAAGATCACCGGAAGTAAGCCGCTTATTTTAAAGAGGAGTGAGGCTTATATCGGTGTGTTGATAGATGATCTAATTAGTAAAGGCACACAGGAACCTTACAGGATGTTTACTTCAAGAGCAGAGTTTCGCACTTTGCTTCGTCAGGACAACGCAGACTTGCGGTTAACGGAGCTTAGTTATAGACTTGGGCTAGCCGGACAAGACCGGATGGAAGCTGTGCGAGAAAAAAGGGAAAGGCTGGAACAGGTAAAAATGCTCCTCGGAACCGTGTCTGTTGACCCGGACGAAATTAACGGCTTCCTAACTAAAGTTGATAGCGCCCAAATCATTGAAAAGCAACGAATTGCTAAACTAATCCTGCGCCCGAATATTCTACTGAAAGATATCGTGAGAGCAGTTCCCCGTTTGGGTTCTCTGCTAAACGGCTTTGATCCGCAAGTGCTAGAGCAGGCTGAAATTCAAATCAAGTACCAGGTGTATATAGACAAGGAAAAAGAGCTAGTAACCCGAATGAGTGAAATGGAAAACTTGGCAATCCCCGATCATTTTGATTACAAACGCATTCAGGCGCTTAGCACAGAGGCGCGGGAAAAGTTAAATCGCATCAAGCCGCTAACCCTGGGCCAGGCAAGCCGCATCTCCGGAATTAACCCTACAGATGTGCAAATACTACTCGTTTATATGGGCAGATGATCGGCGACGAGCCGACGCTAAACCCTCTCTGCAAAAACCGGCGGAGCGACAGTTGAGTGAAGATTTCCCTGATCAGGTGCATTGCACTTCTCTTTTGTTACTTCTATAACTGCAGCATCAAATCCAATTGAGGCACAATCCTTTACATGCTTACATCAGTCACAACTCCGACCTTACCGTTGAATTACCCGCTCTTTTGCACGTTGTTTTTATAGACCTTACCTGACCCCTTTTCAGCTGAAATCTCTTCATCCGCCGGAAAGCCGGTGACAGAGAAACTACCTTTATTTCGCTATAGAAACGTAACAACTTTCCC
>DASQNW010000537.1:0-15886 GCA_035644775.1 Chitinophagaceae bacterium
CAGCCGTGTAACTTCTTCCATGCGAATCCGCACATTGCGGCTTTTTTGAAAAGCTTTGCGTAAAGGAAATGAAATGTTGGAAGCATCGAGCGCGGCCGTGGCTACCTGGTAAAATAGTGGTTGAAACTGGTGGTAATTGAATTTGTCGATCAGAAGCACTTCAAAACCAGGCTTATTATTCAATTCGCGGGCAAGTTTTAGCCCCGCGAAGCCCGCTCCAACAATAACAACTTTCATTACGTATGATTTAGTTCCCGGGACAAAAAGCAGATCGTCAGCAAGAGTTCTGAGACCTCGTCCACATCAACTTATCAATACAATAATCGAACCTTTATAGTATTAGGCACCTCCCGCAGCAGTTGAGCTGCTTTCCCAGATAATTGCTTATCTACATCTACCACCACATACCCTATCGCCTCATTGGTTTTCAGGTATTGACCAAGTATGTTGATGTCGTGCTGCGACAACTGACCATTGATCTGCGACAGCACACCAGGAACATTTTTATGGATGTGCAGTATGCGGTGAGCACCTTCCTGCGGCGGCAGCGACAAAGCCGGAACGGTATGCGAGCCCCAGGTCATTCCTTTTTCGAGATAATTCAAGAGTTTGTTGCTCACGTCTTCCCCGATGTTCTGCTGTGCCTCTTCAGTAGATCCGCCGATGTGAGGCGTTAGCAGCACATTGGGTAGCCCCTGGAGGGGCGATTGAAACTTATCGCCATTTTTCTCTGGCTCCTGAGGAAACACATCTACTGCGGCACCCCCGATATGGCCCAATTCTATAGCTTTCTTCAATTCGTCCAGCTCCATCACCTCACCCCTGGCGTAATTGATAATAATGGCTCCTTTTTTACAGAACTTAAGGTTCGTTTTATTGATCAGGTTTTTTGTCTGTGGCGTCTCAGGTACATGAATAGTGATAACATCTGCCTGGCTCATTAGCTCCTTTAGCGATTTCGTGTCACGTGCATTGCCCATCGGTAGCTTGGTTTCCACATCATAAAAAATCACCTTCATTCCCAAAGCTTCGGCTAACACGCTTACCTGAGCACCAATATTTCCATAGCCGATAATGCCAAGGGTTTTTCCCCTAAGCTCATGGCTGCCGCTTGCGTCCTTGTGCCACTCTCCTTTATGTGCTGCAATGTTTTTGTCGGGGATCCTGCGGATTAGCAATATAGAAGCGGCAATGACAAGTTCCGCTACAGACCGGGTGTTTGAATAAGGAGCATTGAACACTGCTATTCCCTGCTCAGTAGCGGCATTCAGGTTTACCTGGTTGGTGCCTATGCAAAAACATCCGATAGCCTGGAGTTTGGAAGCCGCATCGATAACTACCGGAGTAATCTGAGTTTTAGAACGAATACCAAGAATATGAACGTCTTTGATCTTTTTGCTCAATTCTTCTTCTGGTAATGCCTTCGTGAGTCTTTCTACGTTGGTGTAGCCATTTTCGGTGAACCGTTTAACGGCAGTTTCGCTGATGTTTTCTAAGAGCAATACTTTAATCTTCTCCCGCGGATAGCTGGTTTTGGTTTCCATGGCGCAAATATCTATAAATATCATAGTTGCATGCGGCGAGAATTGAAGTTGTTTTTCACAATCGGAGATGTTTTTGTGAGCGGAAAAGGAGCTTTTTTTAATTAGAACACTACATTTGCAAAAATCCATACGTTGAAAAATTTACTAGTATCCTTATGTTTTGCTCTGGTGCTTCTGAGCTGCCAGTCGAAAAGCGAGCCTGTAAGAAAAACCCGCCTCAAAAACCAGGTTGCGGTAGCGAAGCCGGCGCTTGATTCCGCCGAAATCAAAAAATATAATGACGCTATCAGCGACTTTCTCAACAGATCACTTCTTCGTTTTGGAAGGTTTAATGGGTCGATATTGATCGCAAAAAAAGGCGAAGTTGTTTACGAGAAATATGTCGGTTATAAGGACCTCCGCACGAAAGAGCCAATAACCAGCGCCACATCGTTGCAAATCGCCTCTACCTCCAAGACATTTACCGGCATGGCAATCCTGAAGCTGATTCAGGAAGGCAAGCTGAATTTAGATGACCGCCTGGACCAGATCTTTCCCGGTTTCCCTTACCAGGGCATTTCTGTAAAAATGTTGCTTAACCACCGGAGCGGACTACCTAATTACCTGTATTATTTAGAAAAAGGAAAGTGGGACAAGAAAGTGTTTCTTACCAATAACGATGTCTTGAACACGCTGATGACGCTGCAGCCTCCGAGAGCAGCCAATCCCGACAGGCGTTTCTTGTACTCTAACACTAACTATGTGTTGCTTGCTTCCATCATTGAAAAGGTGAGCGGTCAGTCTTTTCCTGCTTATATGCGTACCCAGTTCTTCGAGCCGCTCGGAATGCAAAATACCTACGTATACACCATCACCGACACGTCCAGATACACTCCTTCTTTCAACCCTGGAAATGGAGTTTGGCAAATGGATTACACAGATGGGCCATATGGCGATAAGAACATATACTCTACGCCACGTGATCTTTTAAAGTGGGACCAGGCACTGTATTCGAACTCTGTTATCAATCCAGCGCTTTTAGATTCGGCATTTACCCCCTACAGCAATGAGCGGCCCTCTGTCCATAATTATGGCCTTGGCTGGCGCCTGCTGATGCTTAAAAGCGGCAAAAAGGTTATTTACCATAATGGCAGGTGGCATGGGTTTAATTCAGCATTTGCACGACTTCCGGATGAAAGAGCAACGATAATTATTCTTGGAAATAAATACAACAGCAGCATTTATTCTACTGCGAGAAAGATTTATAATTTCTTCGGCCCCTACGATGAAACAGGCAGCATACAACCTTTGGAAGAAGCCAGTCATAAAGAAGAACAAGCAGATTGACCGTTTACTCTCCAGAACAGATAAGGGCCTGGGATGCATACACCATCCGGCATGAACCCATTTCTTCGTTAGACCTCATGGAAAGAGCCGCTGACAAATGTGTTCAGTGGCTCACCAAATACTATCCCCAACAGAAGTCTTTCAGAATTTTTTGTGGCAAGGGAAACAACGGTGGTGATGGACTAGCAATTGCACGGATGTTGATACTGAACGGAGCTCAGGTTCAAGTTCATGTTCTGGAGTTTGGTAGAATAGGATCTGACGACTTCCAGGCTAATCTCCAGCGCCTGCACGATTTGGCGGTCGACATACATTTTATCCAAAGTGCGGAGGCGTTTCCCCCTATCGACCCACAGGAATTAATTATTGATGCGCTGTATGGATCGGGGCTGAATAAACCGCTTGACGGCTTGAGTGCTGATCTGGTAAATTACCTCAATGCCACGAGAAACAAGATAGTGTCAATTGATCTTCCGAGCGGATTGTTTGCCGATCAAAGCTCAATGGGATTTACGGTGGTGCAGGCAGCACACACGCTAAGCTTCCAGGTGTATAAGTTGGGTCTTCTGCTGGCAGAGAATGCACCGTTTATTGGTGAAGTGCACATTTTAGATATTGGGCTGCATCAGGGCTTTACCATGGATGTTGCGTCGCAAATGTTTGTGATAGATGAGCTATTTATTTCAAGTCTTTTCAGGCCACGGCCCCGGTTCGGGCATAAAGGAAGCTTTGGACATGCCTTGATTGTGGGAGGCAGCTATGGTAAAATTGGTGCTATTAGCCTTGCTGCGTCTGCAGCACTACGAAGCGGTGCCGGTTTGGTAAGCATCATGGTTCCCCAGTGTGGATACCAGGTTCTGCAAAGCTCTGTACCAGAGGCAATGGTGATCGCGGATGTAGATGCGGAAAAGATAACAGGTATACCTGCAGATGTAGAGAAATTTGCCGTGGCAGGTGTTGGTCCGGGGATGGGAACAGATACTGCAACGCAGCAGATGTTAGCTAAACTTGTGTTCGGTTTCAAAAAACCAATGGTGTTGGATGCAGACGCATTGAACTGTCTCAGTAATAATCCACCCCTGCTACAAAGTTTACCCACTAACTCTATATTGACGCCGCACCCTAAAGAATTTGAACGGTTATTTGGAACCGCTACAAACGACCTCGAACGCATAAGGCTGGCAGCAATAAAAGCACAGGAGCTTAATTTAAACATTGTTCTAAAGGGACATCATACATGCGTCAGCCTACCCGATGGAAGGCAATTTTTTAATGCTACCGGCAACTCAGGAATGGCTAAGGGTGGTAGCGGAGATGTGTTAACCGGTGTAGTCACTGCCCTGGTCGCCCAGGGATATTCACCAGCTGATGCTGCACTTTTTGGGGTTTACCTTCACGGCTTGTCAGGAGATTTGGCTGCAAAACATCTAAGTAAAGAAGCAATGACGGCTTCGGATACCATCCGTTTTTTAGCCCAGGCTTTCCTATCCATCAATTCGCAGGCTCGTTTGTAGTACGCTCCTGTGGTACCGATGGCACTGGTTCGACCTCGTCTATTTTTGTTGAAAACTCCGTATCCAACTTTTGCATGATAGAGGTTGCCGTTAATCCGTGTATGGTAATAGACAGCAGTACAACGAATGCCCCCGTTGCCCAAAGTTCTTCCTGGAACGTAAACTTGGCTTCATTCAATGCGAAAGCCAGGTAAAAAAATGAACCCATGCCTTTGATGCCAAAAAAGCTGATCGCCATTTTTTCTTTCAGGTGCAGCTTGGAACCAATCAGGCCAACCAAACTCGTTAGTGGCCGTATAAGCAACACAAACGCAACAGAAAAGATAGCCATTCCCCAGGTTAACGAGTTTAAAATCCCTGCTATAAGACTGCCACCGAACAGTATCAACACTACTGCAATAAGAATCCGTTCGATCTGATCGGTAAAATCATGCAGCCTTCGATGGTACTTATGATGCAACTCGTAGTTGCGCAACGTGACTGCTGCCACGAATACGGCAATGAAGCCATAGCCGTGGGCCATCTCCGTAAGGCCATAAACCAGAAGAGTAGCTGAAATAGCAACAAAGCCATCTCTCGTTTGAATGTGATTGTATTTTTCCGGTAGCCGGAAAACAAGGTATGCCAGCAATCTTCCCAGCACAAAGCCGCATATAACGCCGGCAATTATTTTATAAACCAGGTCAATAGCAATCCACGACTCCAGTTTGCCTTCGGTACCAGATACAAGAGCAATTGCCAACCAGGTAAAAGGGAAGGCTGTACCATCGTTCATACCTGCCTCAGCAGTGAGTGAGAACTTCACGTTATCCTGAGCATCCTCCAACGGCGGCCCTACCTGAACGTCTGAAGCAAGAACAGGATCAGTTGGAGCCAGAACTGCACCAAGCAGAATGGCAGACGCAAGGTCGAAACCAAATACCTGAACAGCGATGAAGGCTACTATGGCAATAGACAAGAGCATGGTTATGCTCACCAGGCGAAGAGGAACTGACCATTTTTTGAACGAGAAAGGCTGATCTATCTTCAAGCCCGTTCCCATAAGTGACACGATGACCACCAGCTCTGTAAGACGTACAGTGAGATCATTCTTTGAGATGGGGTCTGGTAAGGGCAACAACCTGCCAAAGGCCAGGTAAAGCAGCATGCCAAACGCCACGTAAAGAATAGAATATGAAATTTTTGTTCGCCGCGAAATGGAAGGCATCCACGCCATACCTAAAGCAGCCACCCCGATAATGGTAATAATAATGATATAGCTGGTCACCTAAGTTCTTTGCAATCTTTTGATTACAAGAATAATGCCTCCGAAATAGGATGTAGCAAACATCAGATAATTCTGGCCTCATCAAACTCCCACAAGTTCAAAGCACCACCAGTGAAGATGGGCGCATCAAAAATCACGGGTTCGCAAAGCAGCCACGCATACCTGCCCGGCGTGTAATCTCCGAAAGCTCTTTCTTCTAAAGCTAGTGCATTGATGTAAGCATCGGAAAAAGCTAATGATCCGATAGGAACAACTTCCTGCAGGTAAACCTTACCAATGATTGCTCCGAATGGAAGGGTGTTGAAGTCGCTGATATATTTGGTGAATGGTGGTTCCTGGCAAAGCAACGCTCCGCTCCGCCCCTTGCTTGCATGAATGAGCAGGTCGCCCCTGTGCCTGGTAGTCCACGAGCGGGTTTCGATCTTCTTAACCCCAAGTACAACTAAACTGGCCCAGGGTTGCAACAACGAAAGTGTTTTCATCGGCGTATAAATCTACTACCACTGTCTGGGTTAAAGAGCTTTGATTAGAGTATCTGTCAACAGCTAGCACTCACTCAAGCTAAGAGGAATGCTTATGGCCAAACCACCTTCGGCCGTTTCTTTATACTTGTTATGCATGTCCTTGGCAGTCTCCCACATGGTTTGCACAACGGCATCTAAGCTGACTTTTGCGTAATCTGGACTGCTTTGCAATGCTAACTGAGAAGCCGTAATAGCTTTTATTGCCCCCATCGTGTTTCGTTCGATACAAGGCACCTGTACCAATCCCGCAATAGGATCGCATGTCATGCCCAGGTGGTGCTCCATAGCGATCTCCGCTGCCATTAGGGCCTGCCGCTGGGTGCCTCCTAAACATTCAGTAAGTGCTGCGGCAGCCATTGCAGAAGAAACACCGATCTCTGCCTGGCAGCCCCCCATGGCAGCAGAAATGGTTGCGCCCTTCTTGAAAATGCAGCCTACTTCAGATGCGGTCAGCAGAAACTGAATCACTTTATCGTCTGAAGCATCGTGAAAGAATATAGTGTAATAGTGAAGAACGGCTGGTATCACGCCGGCAGCTCCATTAGTTGGCGCTGTTACCACCCGGCCAAAGGATGCATTTTCCTCGTTAATTGCTAAGGCAAAACAGCTCACGCAATCCAATGTATATTGAAACGCATTTCCGCCTTCCCTGATTGCCGCAATCCACTCCCGGTAATCATTATAACTTCTGTTTGCTACAAGCTTTTTATTCAACTCGGCTGCCCGTCTTTTTACATGCAGGCCTCCTGGTAATTCACCACTTGAATGGCAACCCTTGTAAGTGCATTCTTTCATCACCTGCCAAATATGCATCAATCGTTCACGCGTTTCCTGTTCACTCCGCCAGGCAGACTCATTCTCTAACACGACTTCGTGTATCGATAATCCGGTTTTCATGCACCAGTGCAAAAGGTCTTCCGAAGTGTTTACAGGGAACACAAGTTGCACCGGTTCTGTCGATGCTGATTCCCCTTCTTTTAAAATGAAACCGCCACCGGTTGAATAATAGGTTTCTGTGAATGTATTTCCATCACCCAGGTCAGCGAAAAAACTAAGTGCATTTGGATGGTATGGCAATGATTCTAAAGCGAGGTAGCTAATATTTAGAGCTGGATCAAACGGTATCTCGTAGGTTCCTTGTAATGTTATTTTCTTCTCATGAGCAATAGTATCGATTGTAGCCTGGATGCTGCCAGTGTTAAAAGTTTCAGGGTCCTCTCCGAGAAGTCCAAGCATGACGGCTATGTCGGTTCCATGCCCCTTGCCAGTCTTTGCTAAAGAACCATAGAGCAACACAGAGACGCTGCTGATCTTCTCCAGAAAACCTTTGTTTTGCAACGATTGAAGAAATGAAAGAGCGGCACGCCAGGGCCCTAATGTGTGAGAACTGGAAGGGCCCACTCCCACCTTCAACATGTGTAATACCGAAATTGCTTCGTGAGACAAGTAAAGAGTTTCTACAAAGTTACCTGAAGCTGCCAGTGCTATTGAACGGCTACAAGCTGGATCTCGAAAATTGTGATTGAATTAGCAGGTATCACAACATTGTTGTTGTTATCCTTTACGTCAGTGGCGCCGAAGCCTAGCGTAGGAGGAATATACAAAGTTATTTTACCGCCTGCTTTTAAGAGAGGAACACCGATCTTCCATCCCCTGATAATACTTCCGCTTAGGTAAGCCTTCAAATTATCTCCAGCCTGGGTTTCCTGAAATATGGTTCCATTGGCAAGCATGCCTTTGAACTGTGCTTCAATATATGAGCAGGTATTTGGTGTCTTTCCTGTACCAGGGGTTTCAACCTTATAAAATAGTCCGCTGCAGTGTTCTACTGCTGTGATATTGTTAGCGGAAAGATATTGCTGTACCGCCTGAATCTCTGCATTAGGTGCTTTTACCGCACACGCGTCGAAGCTGCATTGGTTGTCGTTTTCTGAAAGTTTTGAGCACCCCTGGGAAAAAGATCCAATAAGCACGAGTAGGAACAGGTAAAATTTATTCATGAGAAGTAATGATTTTTCTGTTGACCTAAACTATCCTCCATGCGTTGCATCACTGGACGATAATTTTTGTTCTTTTGCTTTTAGATATAAATAACGTTGTTCGTTTTGGTCCCACTGATGCTTGGCTGAAAAAATGGTAATGAAGACCACAATACCTGTTGTGGCGACAAGTAAAACAATAATTAGATAGGAGTTGCTTCGGAACACCATATCTGCTCTCTCATACCATCCGGAGAGAACGTTGACTAATAGAAGCAGTACGAGCAAGACACCCAATGGAAGCCCAATACTAAACTGACGCATAAACTTTTTCTTCCTAAGCCGGTTGTCTTCCCAATAGCTTATGAATTTCTTCTCGTCTGCCGATAACATAAAAAAATAAAGCTGTCTTTAAGACAGCTTTGGAGGTACCGAGCAGATTCGAACTGCTGTAAAAGGTTTTGCAGACCTCTGCCTAGCCCCTCGGCCACGGTACCTTATCTACTTTACAGGTCTTTTTAAAGAGACGCGAAAATACATATTTTTACCAACTAATTATTTACTCTGCATCGTATGTTTTCAATTCGGTTCCCATGCAGCGCATAGCAGAATCTGAGCTTATACTGAACTCACGAGGAGCTATTTACCATCTTGATCTTTTGCCTGAAGAACTTGCAGACACTATCATCACCGTTGGTGATCCATTTCGTGTTGCTGAAGTAAGTAACTTTTTCGATGTGGTGGAAGTTAGAAGACATCACCGCGAATTTGTTACTCATACCGGCGTTATGGCTGGCAAAAGAATAAGCGTAGTGTCTACCGGCATCGGGACGGATAACATCGATATTGTATTTAATGAACTGGATGCGCTTGTCAATATAGATCTTGCGTCGAGGTATATCAAGTCAGAACTAAAGGCTTTGAACATTATCAGAGTAGGAACATCCGGTTCGCTGCAGGCAGACATTGAAGTGGATCAGTTTGTAGCTTCCAGCCATGCTATTGGAATGGACAACCTACTAAACTATTATCGATTGGAAAATAATGACGAAGAGAAGCAATTACTTCAGTCATTCCTTGCGAGCACTCATCTGCATGCACACGCTGGTCATCCGTATGTATGTACCGGCAGTGCTTCATTATTAAAGCTCTTTGTAAAAGGTTTTCAACTTGGTGTAACGGTTACCTGTCCAGGCTTTTATGGACCGCAAGGAAGAATATTACGGCTGGGATTAAAGAACCCCGAGCTGATAAACAGCCTCACTTCTTTTCGTTTCGGGCAGCACCGGATTACGAATTTCGAAATGGAGACCTCCGGAATGTATGGTATGGCAAGGCTGTTGGGACACAACTGCGTTTCTTTGAATGCTATCGTTGCCAACAGAATTCATAAAGAATTTTCGAAAAACACTACTTTACTGATGCGCAATATGATTTGGACAGTTTTAGAAACCATCACGAGCCAATAGTTATGGAACTACAGTTTTACAAATACCAGGGAACAGGCAACGATTTCATCATTTTAGACAACAGGGCTAAGAAATATAATGATCTCGCTGTTCACCAGATTCGGTTTATGTGCAACCGGCGGTTTGGAATTGGTGCAGATGGACTGATGCTGCTAAACAATCATAGCAGTTATGATTTTGAAATGAAATACTATAATGCAGATGGGCACGAAAGCACCATGTGTGGCAATGGCGGCCGCTGCCTTGTAAAGTTTGCACATGACCTGGGCATTATCCGCACCAATTATTCTTTTCTTGCTGTGGATGGTGAGCACATTGCAACAGTAAGCATGGACGGTTTGGTATCGCTTAGGATGAACGATGTGGAGAATGTAAACTACTCGAGAGGGCATTTTATCCTGAATACGGGCTCGCCTCATTATGTAGAGCTCTCGACCGACGTCATGCGAATGGATGTTTACAAAAAGGGCCGGGAAATTAGAAACAGTCCCGAGTTTAAGAAAGAAGGCATCAATGTAAACTTTGTAGAACAATTGAGCGATGTAGACCGAATCATAGTGCGTACTTACGAACGGGGAGTTGAAGATGAAACATTTTCCTGTGGCACCGGCGTCACGGCGGCGGCACTTGTATGCCATCACAATGACAACGGGTTTAATCGTGTGGAAGTGCAGACGCTCGGAGGAGAGTTGAGTGTTGAATATGACAAAATCGGTGATTCATTCAAAGATGTTTGGCTTAACGGGCCTGCAGAAAAAGTGTTTAGGGGCACAATCACGATAAAATAATTGCTAATCCGAACCCATGATTCAATATTTTAAGAATGTAGACCACAAAACGATCCAGGTTGAAAAGGCTGAGACGGGTGCCTGGGTAAATGTGTTGCCACCACTGAAACAGGAAGAATTCAATGAGCTCTCCGTTAGCCTTAACATCCCTATCGACTTCCTGAAAGACTCGTTAGACATTGATGAAAGAACACGCTTCGAAGAAGAAGATAACGTGCGGCTGATAGTGATCAAAACCCCTACGGAGAATAATTCATTTAACGAAAGCGATGCTTACTATATTACCATTCCTATTTGTATAATACTCACTCACAACCAGATTGTCACTGTAAATTCTTTTGAGAATCCTGCAATGAAAAAATTTCTGAGCACTTTTCAGAACCGCCATCCAGATAAAAAGAGCATGATGGTTTTGAAGGTGTTTGAAAAAGTAGTTCAAAACTTCATGGAATATCTCAAAGAAATAAACCAGCGAAGAAATGTACTGGAGCAGGAGCTTTATTCCGCGAGTAAAAATGAACAGTTATTACAGCTGATGCGTATTCAGAAAAGCCTCGTTTACTTTGTTACAGCCCTCCGCTCCAACGAGTTGTTGTTCATGAAACTTGAGCGAACTGACTTTCTCGGCTTAACAGATGTTGAGAAAGAGTTTTTGAACGACCTGATCGTTGATAATTCGCAGGCGCTTGAAATGGCGAATATCTATACCAATATCCTCAGCAGCACACTCGATGCATTTGCGAGCATCATCGCCAACAACCAGAACGAAGTGCTTCGCCGCCTTTCAGTAATCACTATTGTGCTTACTTTTCCCGTACTGATCGCCAGCTTGTTTGGAATGAATGTGCCCAGCGGTTTTGAGCACTCGCCGTATGCTTTTTACATCGTAGGCTTTTTATCACTGATCATAGCTCTTATCATTGGTGTCTTCTTTTTGCGAAAGAAAATCTTCAGATAATGGGTCAGTTCAACATTAGAGTATATGGTATCCTGATCGGTGATGATAAGAAGGTGTTAGTTGCTGATGAATTGATTCGGGGTCAGTATTACACGAAATTTCCCGGTGGTGGACTAGAGTATGGAGAAGGTACCCGAGACTGTCTTCGTCGTGAGTTCATGGAGGAGATGCAGCTTTCGGTTGAAGTGCTTGACCATATTTATACCACCGACTTCTATATAGAATCTGCGTTCAGGCCAGGGGATCAAATCATTTCTATCTACTATTTCGTAAAACCCCTGGAGAAAATAAAAGTGAGGTTAAGCGAGACCTTATTTGATTTTGACTCCGAGCAGTTGTCACGCTATGAACGTGAGAATGAAACAGAAAGCTTCCGCTTTATCCCCTGGAGCACGCTGTCAGAAGAAAGTGTAACGCTGCCCATTGACAAAATTGTTGTGAAGCGGCTCAAAGAAAGCTTTTGATTATCCTGCCGCCGGTATATTCGTATGCGGTTCGCCTTCCTGCCCCATCGCGGCCCTTTTCATTTTAGCAGCTTGTTCTGATCCCAAATATTTGTCTATCGTATGATGAGCGAAATAGATGACCGGGGTGAGTAAAAGTGCTACACAAAATTTGTACATATAATTGACCAACCCTACAGCTATGAAGAGAGAAAACGGCCATACAAAATCCCCATCACTGTTGTTTACCCTGCTGCCCACGTAAAAGGCAATGAAAAGCACAACAAAGGAATCAATGAATTGTGATACTAGTGTTGAACCTGTGGCCCGCAGCCATACCCACTTCTCCCCTGTTTGTTTTTTGATGCGATGAAAGACAAAAACATCGATCAACTGCCCCAGGATAAAGGCTACAAGTGAGCCAATAATGATATTGCTCCCCTGGCCCAACACGCTTCTGTAAGCCCGTTCCATATTGGGCACACCACTACCCTGCTTGCTTGTAACAAAAAAATCTGCCGGTGCCAGGCTCATGGCACCATAAAATACAAGGAATGCAAAAGCAATGAGCCCTGCCGTTAGAAAAGACAAAAATTTGACTCCCTTTGGCCCATAATATTCGTTGATAATATCTGTCATAATGAACACAACCGGCCAGAGCAATACGCCAGCAGTAAGATTGAGGGAAAGGTCATTCCCAAGCAGTTGAATGGACAATGGCTGAAATCCAAGTGATTTTTCGAAAGAGAAAATTTTGACTCCTATAATTTCTGCGAGCAGCGTATTTGTAATAAAAAAGCCACCAAGGATTAGAAAAAGCCTGGTCGGCCTTTGTCTGATTATTGATTGGATCATGGAACAAAATGAATATTGTATAACATCTGCAAAACGGCAACGCATGGTACAGCATCCATCCGTTTCAATTCATCATCTAAGATAAATGCTATCATGGTAACCAAGGCATCTCTCCGTGTGACTCTAATTCACAATCCACTTCTTAAGCCACATTCCTAAATTTTGCGAAGGATCATTTTATTCGTTTAAAATACCATTATTTTGTCAGCCTTATTTTGCCGCACATGAAGAAAGGCATATTGCAAAAGATACTTCCCCATTTACTTGCTGTATTTGTATTCCTGATTGTTTCTGTTCTTTTTTGCCGACCTGCATTGGAAGGAAAAACTTTGCAGCAGCACGATAATGTAGGTGCAGAAGGCATGTCGCAAACTGCAAAAGAGTACTATAAAGAATATGGTCATTACCCTCTTTGGAACACCCATCTGTTCAGTGGAATGCCGAACTTTCAGGTGTTGATCAGCGGTCCAAAAGTGTTGCTCGATTTTCATTCCATTATTCAATTAGGGCTTCCCCGACCCATCAATTTTTTCTACCTGGCTTGTATTTGCTTTTATATTCTTTGCTTATCATTTTCTATTAATCCCTACATCGGCATTTTCGCCTCACTGGCTTTTGCGTTCAACACGTACGACCCAATCATTATTGCTGCGGGTCATGAAACAAAAATGTTGGCCCTGGCATATGCTCCTGCTATGCTTGCCGGCCTGGTGTTGCTCTATGAAAAGCGCTATTGGATAGGGATTGCTGTAATTACCTTTTTTGCCACAATGGAGGTGCTGGCTAATCACCCACAGGTCAATTTCTACCTTTTCATTGCAGCAGCTTTTATGACTATCGCTTACCTGGTTTTATGGATGAAACGAAAAGAATTCAAGCACATGGCCATTGCTCTTTCACTGGCGCTACTTGGCGGACTTGTGGGTATTGGCAACGCAGCAGCATTGATGCTGCCGACTTATGATTATTCGAAGTACACCATGCGTGGTGGTAAAAATATTGAAGCCACAGACAAAGGCATTGTAGAGAAAAAAACTTCCGGGCTTGACCTTGATTACGCTTTTCGGTGGAGCCTCGGCAAGAGTGAAACTGTCACGCTGCTAATGCCGAATGCATTTGGCAGTAGTAGTGCGGAAGCTTTTGAGGAGGATTCGAAGTTGGTTACAGAACTGGTTGAAAGAGATATTCCTGAAAGTTCAGCAGTGCAGTTGGCTACTCAGATGCCAAAATATTGGGGAGGGATGAGTGGTCCTGGTGAAGGTACATCGGGCCCCGTATACGCCGGAACACTAACCTGCCTCCTTTTTGTGCTTGGTTTAATCGTTGTAAAAAACCAGCACCGCTGGTGGATATTGGCCGCGGTTGTTTTCGGGATATTTCTTGCGTGGGGAAGGTATTTTCTTGGTTTCAATGCTTTTCTTTTCGAGAACTTACCTCTGTACAATAAGTTCAGAGCTCCTTCAATGGCTCTTGTGCTTCCTCAACTACTGCTGCCTTTACTGGCAGCACTTGCTTTGCAACATTTACTCTTCGGAAACATGAAAGAGGAACCACAGGGAACGTTCTTTAAGCCAATTTTATATGGCATAGGCGGATTGTTAGCATTGCTGGGATTGATTTACATCTTCAACGACTATTCTGCGCCTGTAGATGAGCAGATTAGAACAGCCTACAACAGTCAGCAGGGCATAGCTGACTCAATTGTCAACAGCCTGATTGCAGCTCGAAAGGCGATGTTTGGTAGCGGCATTATGCGTGTGTTGGTCTTTTCCTTATTGTTGTTAGCTGCACTGTATCTATGGAAAAGAAGAATTGCTTCTCCTATGGTGATCATTCTGTCGATACTGCTCATAAACAGTATTGATTTGCTAGCCGCAGGAAAAAAATACCTCAATGAAGACAACTACATAGAAAAAGACCAATACCTGTCGCACAATTTTATGCTTACTCCCGTTGATCAACAGGTTCTCAACGACGGCAAGGATGAAGTAGCACATTTTCGGGTGTATAACCTTGCACCTGACCGGTTTACTGAATCACGTACCTCTTACTTTCACCGTTCTATTGGCGGCTACCACCCAGCGAAGCTGCGCATTTATCAGGATATTATAGAGAACCAATTATCTAAAGACTCCATGAACATGGCTGTCTTGAACATGTTGGATACGCGGTACTTTATCATACCAGATCAGCAGAGTGGCTTGCCTTCGCAAATGCAGCAGAACCCGGGTGCACTTGGGGCTGCCTGGTTTGTAAAGCAACTGCAGCCGGTGAATGGTCCCATAGAAGAAATAAAAGCTTTAGACAATTTTGATCCGCAACAAACAGCATTTATCGACGCAAAAAGCCAAAGCTATTCTATGAAGCAAAATGCTTTTGATGCAGGAGGAACAATTCAACTTACTAAATACAATAATGACACAGCAGTATACATCACTAATTCTTCCACGGACCAATTTGCTGTGTTTAGTGAAATCTACTACCCCCAAGGGTGGAATGCCTACATTGACGGAAAGAAAAGCGACCACTATAAAGTGAATTATGCATTGCGGGGAATGCCTGTGCCAGCCGGAAAACATACAATCAGTTTTCGGTTCGAACCCGTATCGTATGCCGTCGGATATACAATCACCCTCTGGTCCGGAATAATTTTCTATATACTTCTGCTCGGTGGATTGTTAATGGCATTGTATAAAAGTGGTTACGTAAATATGTCGCGTAACCGAAAAGCTGTGTCAGCCTAGCATCAGCCGTGTCAACAAAACTCCTCTAATGAGCTGGTAAATGGACGTGTCAATTGTTATCATAAACTACAAATCAGCTCATCACGTTATAAACTGCATTCGTAGTATTTATGATGAAACGCATGATCACGGTGTTGAGATTATTGTTGTAGACAACAATTCCGAAGACAATAGTAAGCAGCTCATTTGTGACATTTTCCCTCAGGTGGTGTGGGTGCAAATGAAATACAACGCCGGCTTCGCCAGGGGCAACAACGCAGGCATCAAAGTGGCCGTGGGTAAATTTATCCTGCTATTGAATGGGGACACCATCATTTTAGATAGGGCTATAGATAAAACAACAACATGGTTGCAGCAGAGAACTGAGGCCATAGCTTGTGGTGTGCAATTGTTGAACGAAGATGGGAGCTATCAAATATCAGGTGCTCATTTTAAAACCGGAGGTTTGAACTTGTTATTGCCACTCCCCTATTTT
>DASQNW010000538.1:0-17717 GCA_035644775.1 Chitinophagaceae bacterium
ACTATTTTTCTGGTGAAACTGTATTGACTGCAGTTTGCCGGTAGAGGCGTGGTGGAGATTGATGCTTTTCTTTCAGAAGTGCTGCGAAGGATTTTTCTAAAACCAGTGATTGAATCCACAGTGGAAAATTGAAAATCTTCAGCAGTTCACGTTCGTGCTTATCAGATTCTATTGCAACAAATTCTGTAGAAAGCTGCAGCCAGACTTGTTTTCGATCTTTTTCTTTGGAGGGCAACGGGTGAAGGCTCAAAAACTTCAGCAGAATTTTCTCCAGCAGATAAGCGGCAGTGCCCTCCTGTCGCATGCTACGCTTGAGCGACCTGCATTCTGATTGCACAAACAAACTATCGCCCAATTGATAGTGAACCAGTAAACGGATGAGCCTAAATGTCTTGTATACTGGGAGGTGATAATAAACTTTGTTATCAAGAAAAACAGGTTGCAACAGCTTTTGCGCATCTTCAAGCTCATTATTCACCAGGTGCGTCAATGCTGTGTAGAGGTAAACTTCCGTGCGTCGTATGGCGTCAAGACCGCTAACCTGACGAAGCATATTGTCCTTATTCTTCTTCACGAATAAAGCGGCTTTAGCAAACTCTCCTGTGTTCAACAGCGGTATCAACCCGTAAGTATAAAGCAGTTTTTCTTTGACGATGTTTAGAACAGGTGCTGAAGTGGAAAGCTTCTGTAATTGCCTGAGAAAAAAGTCGAGCGCCTTATATTCATGGGCGGTGCGGAGTCCATCAAGAATTCCTTCGAGCATAAAAAGATAATCAGAAGGCTGCTCCATCCAAAGCCGGCTATTTTCTTCAAACAGTTCATTTAATTGATGAAAAACCTTCAACGCTGCAGCGGTATTATTGACAGTGAGAAAGTATTGCGCCTGGAACAACAAGTGTGCTTTTTGACTTTGAAAACTTAATGCGGGTGGCATATTCATCAGGCCTAATTCACTCACGAGAAGATCATTATTCAACGCAATCTGATTCGCACTACGTGTGCCACCTTTATGCATTCTTCGGAGCCTGATCAAATCATACAGGTTTCGATGCTGTTGCTCATTTTTTATTTGGCGAAGCGTGTCATCCAAATCAACTTGCATCTTCACGAGGTCTTCTTCTGTTAATGCATGAAAAGAATGCTCGCCATAATACTGAAGCTCAAGTTGAGCTGCGTACAAAACGATTATGTACTGCTGCCGGTCTGTTGCTTGCTGCTTAATTTTTTTCAGCTGTGAAAAACCTTCAGAATGTAAACCTTTCTCAAAAAGCAGCGATGCCCTCATGAGGCCCAGCATCAACTTATTGCCACTGGAGTGCTCACGCAGATGCATTAGCGATTTTGTAAGCAGGCGGAAAAGATACTTACAGCTGGTCTCGAAAGAGGCAGTTGGCTTTGCCTCTGAAAACTTTTTCTTCAAGTCCGGTAAAGGAGTGCCTTTAGAAATCAACTTAAAAAGTCGCAGGTAATCTTTTGCTCCGCTCTGCACAGAGGTTTGCATGGCAAACATTTTCTTTTCTCCTTTAGACAGTGAATGCACGAGGGATGTGAGCGTAGTGAGGTTTGCCACTTGAGTTTGTCTTTTTTAAGTGCATTGTATTCAATAAAGCTATTGTTTTTACTGTGGTTCAGCTACACTAACACTGAAGTGTGGCTTTTTTATGTTTGTCTGTTTCGATGCAGGATTGCACCGCCTGAAACCATTTACAATAGCTATTTTTAAATTCTAACGATAAGCCATGAAGCCTTCCCTCGTTGTTGTTGGCAGCACTAACACAGATATGGTGATCAAAGCCGACCATTTACCAGCACCCGGAGAAACCATTCTCGGGGGAAATTTTTTCATGAATCCTGGAGGCAAAGGTGCTAACCAGGCGGTTGCTGCCAGGCGTATGGGTGCCGATGTGATTTTTATTACCAAAACAGGTAACGATATTTTTGGACGCCAATCCATACAGCTGTTCGAAGAAGAAGGTATCGGAATAGATCACATTATTTCTGATCCGGTGAATCCCTCGGGAGTGGCATTGATAGCTGTTGACAAATCCGGTGAAAATTGCATTGTAGTAGCGTCAGGCGCTAACGCAAATCTTGTTCCTGCAGACCTGAAAAACGCAACTGAAGTTATCAGTGGTGCTTCAACAATTTTGATGCAGTTGGAAATACCTGTGAAGACGGTGGAGTTTGTTGCTTCCATAGCAAAAGCTAACGGCATCAAAGTTATTTTAAACCCTGCACCTGTTTGTGAACTGCCGCCATCTGTTTTGCAAAGCGTCTCTATCATTACACCCAATAGAAAAGAAGCAGAGATGCTCTCGGGCATATCAATTAATGATCAGGCCTCGTTCAATGAAGCTGCTCACCGGATTAAAGAGAAAGGTGTAGAAACAGTTATCATTACACTTGGTGCTGAAGGTGCTTTTATCTTCTCAAATGACCTGGTTACTATGGTTCCTGCGCCACAGGTAGTTGCAGTGGACACGACAGCCGCTGGTGATGTGTTCAATGGCGCCCTGGCTGTTGCACTGTCTGAGGAGATGCCAATCATTGATGCTGTTAGTTTAGCCTGCCACGCTGCTGCTTTGTCGGTGACCAGGCTGGGAGCACAATCCTCTGCTCCGCATCGTCCAGAAGTCGAGGCTTTCCTGCAGCGGCAATTAGCTGAGAAAAAATCATCTGTTTAAATAAATCTTTCTGTTCCAATTTCCAAAATTTAAAGATTGAATATGAAAAAGATAATGTGCTGCGTTTCCCTCTTGGTCGCCTGCTTTATTGCTCAAGCGCAACAGGTTACGATCACAAAACAACAATTGCAGGATAAACTTAAAGGCGGTTGGGCCGGCCAAACCATAGGTGTAACCTTCGGAGGGCCTTACGAGTTCAAGTTTCAAGGCACCTTCATTGGCGATTATCAGCCACTACTTTGGTATAATGGGTATTTAAAGAAAACCATGCTGGAGATCCCTGGCCTTTATGACGACTTGTACATGGATCTCACCTTTGTTGATGTATTTGAGAAGCTGGGATTGGATGCGCCGGTCGACTCTTTTGCAAATGCATACGCAAAAGCAGGCTATGCGCTCTGGCATGCGAACCAGGTGGGTCGTTATAATATCTTAAACGGAATAAAGGTGCCGCAAACCGGCCATTGGAAAAACAATCCGCACGCAGATTGTATCGACTACCAGATTGAAGCAGATTTCGCTGGTTTAATGAGCCCCGGCATGCCCAACACCGCATCACAGATCAGTGATAAGATTGGCCATATCATGAACTATGGTGACGGCTGGTATGGTGGCGTTTACGTAGGTGCGATGTATGCTTTAGCATTCACGTCAAATAACGTAGAGCAAATTGTTTCCCAAGCCTTGAAGACCATTCCAAAACAAAGTGAGTTTTACCAATGCATAAATGATGTCATCGGCTGGCATAAAAAGTATCCGAACGACTGGAAGCAAAACTGGATGGAAGTGCAGCGGAAATGGGCGGATGATATCGGCTGCCCCGATGGAGTTTTCTCACCCTTCAATATAGATGCAAAAGTGAATGCGGCTTATGTTGTCATAGGCTTGCTGTATGGCGGCGGCGATTTTACAAAAACGCTTGAGATCAGCACCCGCTGTGGCCAGGACGCTGACTGCAATCCATCAAGCGCGGGCGGGATTTTAGGAACTGTACTTGGCTACAACAAAATACCTGCATATTGGAAACAAGGCTTGAGGGAAGCAGAAGAAATTGACTTTAAATATACCACTATGTCTTTAAACGATGTGTATCAGATCGGGATGAAGCATGCGCTGGCTAACATTCAAAAAAACGGTGGAAAGGTAGAAGGGGAGAGGGTCACGATAAAAACACAGGTGCCTGCACCTGTAAGGTTTGAAAAAAGCTTTGCCGGAGTTTACCCGGTCTTAAAAAAACATGTAACCTGGAATTCAGATAAAGATGAAGTAATCTTTGACTTCGAAGGCACTGGTTTTGTGATCAGGGGCGACGCGTCTAAATGGGAGAGCACATCAAATTATGTTTTTGAAACAGAATTGTACGTTGATGGTAAACTCATTGAACAACCGAAACTCCCCGCGAGTTTTACCACACGCAGGCACGAGATCGCATGGATATATGATCTGCCCAAAGGCAAGCACTCCGTCCGACTCAAAATCCTAAATCCATCTAAAGAACACCAGGTGCGGATGGGTGAGGTCATTGTTTATTCAGATAAGCCGGTAAATGGCATGCAGCAAAATGAAAAGGCTGAAAAAAACTTTGCCAAAGCTCGGTGACATGACGCAAAAGTTCCTTTGTTTATTGACGCTGCTTCTCTATTCGAGCGCAAATGGCCAGCCGACACTTGCATTACTGAAAAAGCAACATGCGGTTTACGAGAAGGCCCTCGCGGCTCTGAGGCAACAGCACCACGCACAGCGGCAACTCCCTGCGGTGGATTTTTATCTTTTCGGCATGGGTGACCGAAAGAAAATGGTTTATAAAAAAGGTTTGTTGCTTGATGCGGTAAACGGGGACACAGTCAGGAAATGGAACGTAAAAAAAGATCAGATCTTTCCTTCTGCATACACAGTATACCTGGAGACAACAGGCGGTAAACGCGTCGTTATAAATGAAAATGAAAGAGGTGTATTCCTAAACGAAGGAAATAAAACATCTACTTTATCCCGCTCTGAAATCAGTTTGCCTGATTTCAAAGGTTTTGGTCTGGCTCCTGTTTTAAAAGTTTTACACCATGAGATCCTGATCAACATAATTGAAGGCAAGCCAGTACCAAACTTTTTTGTCTACCAAAAGCCCTGGTTCCGCGATGCTACATTGATGGCTATGGTGCTGCAGAAAACCAACAATTTGCATTTGATACGCGATTGGGTGATGGGAATAAGAGACCCGTTCGACCGGAATAATCATGGTATCAGCGAAGCGGATAACCTAGGTCAAGTGCTCTACCTTGTTTCTCTCGTTAGTGATAAAACACACCCTGTTGTAAAAACAGTCCTGGATTCAATGAAGCAGTTCTCGAGAACCGGACCTGATGGTATTTTCATTGAAGGAAAAACAGATTATGCTTCACATCCTGTATTTCAAACCAAATGGCTAAAATTTGGTCTTCATTCCTTAGGCATTGAAGACAGCTTTATTATCCCTAATGTTTATGACAGCTACTCCTCCTTGTTCTGGTGGGCTTACCGGCAACAGCATGTAGCAGGGGCAAGGTTTAACGAAAGCAACAGTATCAATTACCCTTACCTGGTTTGGGCAGAGGATCACTTTTTTAACGAGCAAAAAGGAATTGTTGGTGATCGGTTGTATCCTTTGTCGTGGGAAGCGAACGCAAGTGATGCTGATTATAAAGGAAATAAAATCATTGATGAAACACTGGAAAAATTGAAGATTTGCATGCCTCACACATGGCACGCTGCTGAAATGTTTTTGATTTTGTATGAGCATCATGGATCTAACTAATCATAACCACTAATATGTTTATCGTCACCAGTTATACTACGGCTGTCCTGTTTTGCATCATTACTATGCTTTGCTGGGGCTCCTGGGCCAATACGCAAAAGCTCGCCGGCAAAACCTGGCGCTTCGAGTTGTTCTATTGGGATTACGTCATTGGCATTGTTTTGCTTTCGTTGTTGTCTGCTTTTACAGTTGGCAGTGTCGGCGTCGGTGGTAGAAGTTTTTTGGTTGATCTGCAACAAGCCGACGCCAGGAATATCGGCAGCGCACTTTTAGGCGGAGTCATTTTCAACGCGGCCAATATACTGCTCTCTGCAGCTATTGCAATTGCAGGTATGGCGGTAGCTTTTCCCGTAGGAATTGGCCTTGCGCTGATTCTTGGTGTGCTGATCAACTATTTTGCCGCAGAGAAAGGTAATCCGGTACTGATATTTGGCGGAGTGGCACTCATCCTCGTGGCCATCATCATCAATGCGCTGGCCTACAGCCGATCGAATAAAGCGGCTCAGAAAGTTTCCTCAAAAGGTTTGGTGTTGTCTGTTGTAGCGGGCCTGTTGATGTCATTCTTTTATCGCTTCATTGCGGCGGCGATGGACCTCGAGAATTTTGAAAGTCCTGCTGCCGGTAAAATGACGCCATACACCGCCGTTGTTGTTTTTTCACTCGGAATATTCCTGTCAAATTTTTTGTTCAATACGATCCTGATGAAACGCCCGTTTGAAGGTGAGCCTACCAGTTACAGTGAGTATTTCAGGGGGCGTTTTTCCACCCATATGGTTGGCATTTTAGGTGGACTGATCTGGGGCCTCGGCAATTCACTGAACCTGATCGCAGCAGGTAAGGCAGGTCCTGCAATCTCCTATGGTTTAGGCCAGGGTGCAACTATGGTGGCAGCGTTCTGGGGTGTTTTTATCTGGAAGGAATTTAAGGATGCTCCGCAGGGTACCAATAAGCTACTCGGAGCCATGTTCTTGTTTTTTATAGCAGGTTTGGCACTGCTGGTGTACGCTGGATCTTAAGGTCAATTCTCTGTACGTTCTTTGCTTCATTCCTTTTGTCTGCTTTGCTACTGAAATAAACTTTCTTGTCGTCCTTACAAAGGAAGGATCTCAAATGGCGCTTAGAGTATTTTCATACTGAGGAGGTGTACGCTTCTTTCCCTTATTTATTTAATTATTGTGTTTGTTTTGCTGTAGCCTAGTTCTTACGTGTTTGGTCTTCTGAAGTGTATTCCTTCTGACCAGCTTTTAATAACCAGAAATCACCAATCAGCAACCATTCTCCTGGCTTTCAAGTTAGAATTTCCTCCATCTTCGTCCGGTGCTCTTGCCTTCACAAGACCATTCTTCGTATTGTCAAAATTGTATAATAATTTGGCAATTTGTTCCATATTTCTCAGTTATGAGAGGTGTAATTTAGCACATTGGATACCATAGGCTTAGGATAAGGACTGTTATAGATGCTAAGCTGCCGGTTAGATGCTGATTGCGCTTATGATTCCATCAATTGTGTTTTTGGTGTAGAGAAATTCTAACGATTGCCATGAAAAGACTCCTGTACATTATATCTTTTTTTGCTTTGTCATTGACGTTGTTTTATCTTCCTTCGTGTTCAGATAGCAGCGCTAGTAAGGGAGCAGAGAAGGACCTTGTTAGCTACAACTTCCAGGTGCGGCCGATTTTATCAGACAAATGCTTTAACTGCCACGGTCCGGACGCTAACAAACGGGAAGCAGGCCTGCGGCTCGACATAGCCGAAGAAGCATACAAAGCTTTAAAAGAACATCCAAGAGCGCACGCCATAGTACCTGGAAAGCCGGACCAGTCAGAGCTCTTTCTCAGAGTGAGCTCCAAAGACACTTCGTACATGATGCCGCCAGCGTCGAGCAACCTGCCCGCTCTCACGGACATGGAATTGGCTACCATTAAAAAATGGATTGAACAGGGCGCTAAATATGAGCCGCATTGGGCTTTTGTCGCACCGAAAAAACCTGCGCTGCCAAAGGTAAAAAACACCAAATGGCCTGTGAATGAGATTGACTTATTCGTTCTGAAAACATTGGAGCAAAAAGATTTAGCACCTAATAAGGAGGCGGATAGGGAGCGGCTGTTGAAGCGCATATCATTCGACCTCACCGGACTTCCACCAACTCCTGATCAGAGAGCCCGCTTCCTGGCCGACAACTCTCCAAAAGCTTTTGAAAAAATAGTAGATGAATTGATGCGGCAGCCGCAATATGGTGAGCGTATGGCCATAAATTGGTTGGATGTTGCCCGCTATGCTGATTCACATGGATACCAGGATGATAATTACCGTTCTCAGTGGCCCTGGAGAGATTGGGTAATTCATGCGTTCAACAAAAACATTCCCTACGACCAGTTTATAAGCTGGCAACTTGCAGGCGATCTTTTACCATCGCCAACAAAAGAACAGCTACTGGCGACTGGGTTCAACCGCAACCACAAGATTACTGAAGAAGGTGGTGTAATTGACGAAGAATACCGCGTTGAATATGTGACTGACAGAACAAATACTTTGGGCAGAGCCCTGATTGGCGTATCTGTGGAATGCGCAAAATGCCATGATCATAAGTTCGACCCAATTACACAGAAAGAATACTTCCAATTGTTTGCTTTTTTCAACAACGTGAAAGAAGTGGGTATCGAGTCCACAGTAGGAGGGCCTGAGACCTTTGCGAAACATCCACGGATGCAAATAACTCCGGAAGATCTAAAGGGTGTGCTCAGCTTCGTCAACAAGACAGACGCAAAAAAGCTTGAAGTTTCCATAATGGGAGATAGCAGCAAGGTGCGTAAGACCTTTATTCTTGACCGTGGCAACTACGATCAACCGACAACTGAAGTAGAGGCCGCCACTCCCGAAGCCATATTTCCATTTCCAAAAGAGTATGAAAAAAATAGATTAGGACTCTCGAAATGGTTATTTGATGCACGTAACCCCCTAACGGCAAGGGTATTTGTGAACAGGTTATGGCAGGAGCTTTTCGGCACCGGCCTGGTAAAATCTACAGCCGATTTCGGCATGCAGGGGGAATTGCCCTCACACCCGGAGCTGCTTGACTGGCTGGCTGTTGACTTTCGCGAAAACGGCTGGAACATAAAGCGGCTGGTAAAACAGATTGTTATGTCTGCTACATACAGGCAGTCCGCGGAAACCACAAAAGAAAAGCTGAAGAAAGACCCTGAAAATGTTTACTTGTCACGTGCGCCCCGCATACGCGTACCTGCAGAACTGGTGCGTGACGTGGTGCTGGCGAGCAGCGGCCTGCTGAATACTACGATCGGCGGCCCGAGCGTAAAGCCATATCAGCCGCCTGGACTTTGGGAGCTTGCAACTTCTGGCAGAGGCATGCTGGCTACCTATGAGGAGGATACGGGCTCATTACTATACCGTCGCGGAATGTATACGTTCATCAAACGTACGGTGCCGCCACCAAGCCTTATGATCTTTGACGGAAGCAACAGGGATCAATGCGAAGTAAAGCGGTCCCGCACGAACACACCACTTCAAGCGCTGGTAATGATGAACGATCCCACCGTGCTAGAAGCTTCTGTAGCACTCGCTGATAAGCTTTTGCAACAAGGGCCTGGCGAAAAGGAGCTCATCAATGGTTTCGAACGGATCATTTGCAGAAAGCCACAGCAAAAAGAGGTGGATATACTTACAAGCTTTTATAAGGAACAACTTTCAGCCTTCGAGAAGGATCCTGCAAAGGCTAAGAAAATAATTAAAGTTGGAAATTATATTCCAGGCACATCTTCCATTCCACAGCTTGCGGCGCTGATGCAAGTGATGCAGGTAATTTATAACATGGAAGAAGCAATCACTAAAACCTGAGTATGCGTAAAGAATTGCTTGAGCATGGCCTCAATATAAATCGCCGAAAGTTTCTTTCCCGCGTCAGCATTGGGCTGGGAACCGCTGCTCTGGGTTCCTTGCTTATTCCTGATTTATTTAGCGGTTCTTCTGAAGAAGAATCGAACCTGATTAGTGGCTTGCCACATTTTGCACCTAAAGCTAAACGTGTAATTTACCTATTTCAAAATGGTGCCCCTTCACAGCTGGAATCATTTGATTACAAGCCTACGCTCAACAAGATGATGGGGCAGGACCTCCCAGCTTCCATCCGAATGGGTCAGCGCCTTACGGGCATGACTTCCGGACAGAAAACTTTTCCTCTTGTGGGGTCGCATTACAAGTTCAACCAGCATGGTCAAAGCGGTGCTTGGATAAGCGAGATTTTTCCATACATGTCTAAGATCGCGGATGATCTGTGCATTATCCGCTCCCTGCATACAGAGGCAATTAACCATGATCCCGCACTTACATTTTTTCAAACAGGAGCACAGCAGGGCAATAGGCCCAGTATTGGTGCATGGGTAAGCTACGGCCTGGGTACGGAGAACAAAAACCTGCCGGCGTTTTGTGTGCTTCTTTCCCGTGGCAAAGGCAATGGGCAGGGGGTATACTCGAAGCTTTGGACAAATGGATTTTTAGACTCTGTGCACCAGGGCGTGCAGTTTAGCAGTGGCGACAATCCTGTGTTGTATTTGCAGGATCCTGAAGGGATGGATAGAAGCGACAGGCGAAAAATGCTCGATAAGGTAGCAGAGCTAAATCATTTGGAATATGAGCAATTTGGCGATCCCGAAATTTCTGCAAAAATTCAGCAGTATGAAATGGCATACCGGATGCAAACTGCCGTTCCTGAAATAATGGATCTTACAAAAGAGCCGGACGACATTGTAAAACTCTACGGCCCAGAGTGCCTCGTTCCAGGTACTTACGCTGCCAATTGCCTGCTTGCAAGAAAGCTCTCAGAAAATGGTGTGCGTTTTATTCAGCTCTATCACCAGGGGTGGGATCAGCATGGTAATCTTCCCAACGAAATGCGTGGGCAAGCCAAAGATGTTGACCAGCCTTCCGCAGCCTTGATAACCGACCTGAAGCAGAGAGGGCTGCTTGATGAAACACTGGTGATCTGGGGTGGTGAATTTGGACGTACTAATTATTCCCAGGGAAAAATGACGCCTGACAATTACGGTCGCGATCATCATCCGCGATGTTTTTCAATCTGGATGGCAGGCGGTGGCATTAAGCCCGGGATTGTTTATGGTGAAACAGATGAATTCGGATACAACATCGTCAAAGATCCGGTGCACGTTCACGATTTTCAATCAACAGTGCTGCACCAGTTGGGGCTTAATCATGAACTCTTATCATATCGCTACCAGGGACGCCGCTTCCGCTTAACTGATGTCAGCGGCCATGTAGTAAAAGATATTATTAGCTAAACCACCGTATGCAGCGAAGAAGTTTTTTAAAGCAAACAGCCGTATTGTCCGGCAGCTTGCTCATTACCAACAATTTGTTGGCGCAGGAGAAGGGGCCAGTTTACGGCCACAATGGAATGCGCTATAGATTGGATGCCAAATGGGGCACCTTGAACCGCGAAAAATATCCGGTAAACGACTGCCACGAAATGGTTCAGGACAGCAAAGGGAGAATTCTTTTGCTGACAAATGAAACCAAGAACAACGTTTTGGTGTATAACAGATCGGGTAAATTAATTAAGAGCTGGGGGCATGATTTTCCCGGTGCTCATGGCTTAAGCATACAAAAGAGCGGCAAAGAAGATCTGTTGTTCATAACAGATACAGACAAGCACCAGGTTTATAAAACCACCCTGGACGGCAAGATTTTGCTCACCATAAACGCGCCGCTTGACACTGGTAAATACGTCAAAGCGGAACAGTTTGTGCCTACAGAAACTGCCATTCTGGACAACGGAGATTTTTATGTAGCTGACGGTTATGGACTCCAATATATCTTGCACTATGATGCTGCGGGAAAGCTGAAAAACATTTTTGGTGGAAAGGGTAGTGGGCCAGAGCATCTAGACAATGCACATGGTATTACCATCGACAGAAGACAGACGCCTTACACGTTGCTGATCACCGACAGAACCCGTAATTGCTTCAAACGATTTACTCTTGATGGCAAGTATCTGGAAAGCATAGAGCTACCGGGTGCCTGCGTCTGCCGGCCAGTGATCCACAAGCAAAACTTATATGCAGCCGTGCTTCGATCTCCGGACCTGGGTGCTGCTGGTACCGGTTTCGTTACCATTCTCGACAAGAATAACAAGGTGATTTCGAATATCGGGGGCACAGAACCAATTTATTCGAATGGTAAATTGCAGCCATTGAGGCAGGCAGAAAAGATCTTTGTGCATCCGCATGATGTACTTGTTGATGATGACGAAAATATCTACGTGGCACAGTGGGCATCAGGAAAAGTATATCCCTACAAACTAAAAAGAGTTTAGGCTCAAAGGCCCTATGTCACTATTGAAAAATATTGTAGAAGGCTTCCTGTTTGCAGCACTCGTTTTCCTTTTATTTCTCGTGTTTTTTGAACATCGCATTCAGCTTCCTTCATGGCTGGTGGTGGCTGGTCGCATGCACCCGATGTTCCTGCATTTTCCTATTGTTCTTTTGCTGATCTACGTACTGGTTCTTTGCTTGCCAAAACGCTTGAGCGAGGATTGGATAGAAGGGCTTGGACTCGTGGCGGCATTGTCAGCAGTGCTTACCGCAATCATGGGCTTCATTCTGTCTATGGAAGAGTTACGGGAAGGTGATAGTTTTATTTTTCACAAGTGGGGTGGTTTAGCAGTGGCGCTCATTGCTTGTGCACTTTTTTACTTAAGGAAATTTGTTGCAAGTTCAAAGTTCGTTTTGCGTCCGCTTGCTGTTGTTACTGCAGTGCTCATTTTTCTCACCGGCCATTGGGGTGCTAATCTCACACACGGTGAAGACTACCTGTTTGAGCCATTTGCTTCTACAGAGGAAATGGTTCCCTTTGAGCAGGCGTTTGCGTTTGCACACGTGGTGCAGCCGGTGCTTAAAAGCAAATGCGGTAGCTGCCATAGTGCTAAAAATAAGAAAGGCGGCCTTTCTTTATTGGATACGAGCAGCATCACAGAAGGGGGAAAAACAGGACCTCTACTGGTAGCTGGAAGCTCAGACAGCAGCTTGCTGATGCAACGTATTCTTTTGCCTCTTGATCACAAAAAACATATGGCGCCTAAAGCAAAGCCGCAGCTCACAGAAGAAGAAATTCAATTGCTCTCTGCCTGGATCAAGGCAGGCGCACCATTCCATAAAAAGCTGATTGATCTGCCGGCGACAGATAGCTTTCGCATGGTGGCAGCAAAATTCTTTTCATCCACCCAGAATAGCGGCCAAATGGCCTACCATTTTCCTCCAGCCGATGAAAAAGTTATTCAGTCCCTAAACACGAACTACAGAGTGGTTAGCACATTGGGTAAAGGTTCGCCGGCGCTGAGCGTTCAGTTGTATGGACGAGACTCTTATTCGCCAAAAGCTGTGGAGGAACTGTTACAGGTGAAGGACCAGATTACGGAACTTAGCCTTGCAAAGCTTCCGGTGAAAGACGATGACCTGAAGCATGTGGTGCAACTCAGAAACCTTGAAAAACTAAACCTTAACCACACAGATATTAGCGATAATGGCATCAGTGGCTTAACAGGTTTGAAAAAATTGCGTGAGCTTGCTGTCTCTGGCACTGCTGTGACCGCGGCCTCTCTCAAAAAGCTTTTGGCGCTTCCTGATCTTAGGGCTATATATATCTGGAACACTAAATTAGATAGCCAGAGTATCGCCTCGCTTCAACGCTCTAATAATAGTGTGCGGTTCGTGAACGGGTATATTGGAGACAAAGACACTACTGTTTACACACTTACTCCACCTACAATCAAGACTCCGGAAGGTATTTTTGAAGGGTCGCATTTGTTGGAGGTTAAGCATGGTGTGAGAGGTGTTGAAATCAGGTACACGTTAGATGGCTCAGAGCCAGATAGCATAAAAGGTGCTTTGTATAAGGAGCCGATCTCGGTTGATGCATCCACTACATTGAAGGTTAAAGCATTTAAAAAAGGATGGAATTCGAGTAGCATCGCTGAACGACTCTTTATCAGGAAAGGTGTTCATATTGATTCCATAAAACTATTATCCGCTGCTGATAGCTCATTTAATCCTGGTACTAAGGTTCTACAAGATAATGTTATTGGTAATCCAACAAACCACGGGAACAACAAATGGGTTGGGTATAGGAAGACCTCAGGAGTTTGCCTGCTCTCATTTCAAGAGCCAACCCGCCTGCAGGCAATTTGGCTGATGTTGTTGAAAAATGTTGGCTTAAGCATTTTTCCGGCAGACCAGGTTGAGATCTGGGGAGGTACAGACCCAAAGAAACTAAAGCTACTTTCCAAATATAAGATTGACATGCCTAAAGGATATGACCCTGCCGTAATTTATCCTGCGAAAATTTCTTTTTCACCGGCAGTAGTGAAGTATGTGAAAGTGGTGATCCATCCACTAAAAAAGATCCCAGACTGGCATTACAATAAAGGCAAGCCTTCTGTTGCACTTGTGAGCGAAATCGTTGTGAACTAATCAGCTGCCATCCCCTTTTTGTTTCTATTTAATTCAGGGTAGGTGAATATTAGTAAAGCGGCTATTTACTTCTGCTTATACTGGCATATTCATCACGATTACTGTTAATTTGATTATTCACCCCTGGGCCTGAAAACCAATATCTGTTTGTACCGCTATGAAGACCAATGGACTGAAACAGAATTTTACTGCTTCAACTTCTTCGAAGTTGTTTTATGCTTTGCTTTTTGTTCACATTGTTTTATTTACTGCTCCTTTCAATGCATTCGCCCAGTACGAGAAGCTGAGGTTTGTACGTTTGTCAAGCAATGAAGGGCTTTCGCAGAACCATGTGAACGATATTCTGAAAGATCGGAAAGGCTTTATGTGGTTTGCGACAGATGAAGGGCTGAACAAATGGGATGGGTATAAGTTTTCTGTTTATAAATACAATGATCAAGATCCGCATAGTATCAGCAACAACATTGTTTATGATCTGCTGGAAGACAAAACCGGAAGATTGTGGGTCGCTACACAAAACGGTTTGAATCTTTATAATCGCACAACAAATTCTTTCACACGCTATTTATCGGATAACAGGGAAGGATTCATACATTCTATTCTTGAAGACAAAAAGGGGAGGCTTTGGCTTGGAACTACTAAAGGCCTGGCTCTTTTTAAAGATAATGTTGCCATTGAATGGTTTAGAAAGAGTAGCGAAAAGAATAGCATAAGCAACGACCACATCCACAAGATTGTTGAGGATGATTCAGGTTTTTTATGGATTGCTACTCATCACGGCTTGAACAAATTTGACCCAGCGGCAAAACGGTTCTCACATTTTAATTCTTCAAAACACCCGAATAGCGTAGCTGGTGATATCATAAAATCTGTTTACAAAGACAGCAAGGGCAATGTATGGATTGGCACCGAAGGCACCGGTGTGTCCGTTTATGCTCCATCTTCAGGTCTATTCCACAACTATAAACATCAGGCAGCCAATCCAAATAGTCTTGCACACAATGATATTTTGTCTTTCACTGAAGACGATGGCGGTAATATCTGGATTGGAACTGAAAACGGAGGCATCAGTATTTTAAATCCAGCCACTCACCAGTTCCGCACTGTCAAAAATCACTATGCAGACGATGAAAGTCTGAGTAATAATTCCATCTACAGCTTATACAAAGATGACCTCGGGAACCTTTGGGCGGGCACATGGTCAGGAGGTGTAAACCTGCTGCCAAAGCACGGCAACAGGTTTGCACTGCACAGACAAGTTGCCGGCGAACAGCAAAGTCTCAGTAGCAATCTTATTCTCTGTGTTTATGGCGACAGAAGCGGCAAAGTATGGATTGGAACAGATGGTGGCGGTATCAGCATTTTGGACCGTAAGACGAGCAAGTTTTCTCGTATGGTCCATGATCCCAACAACGATAACACTATCAGCAGCAATCATGTTTTATCCATCACTGAGCTGAGGGAAGGGCTTTTTGCAATTGGTTATCATAGAGGTGGGTTTGACCTTTACGACAGGCGCACAGGCAGATTTACTCACCACATGCCGGAGCCGGGTAAGTCGAACACACTCAGCTCTTCTACTGTTAAAGCATTTAATGCTGGGAACGGCAATCTATGGTTGACCACCTGGGGTGGCGGTCTGATTTACTACGATAAAAGCAAGGGTACATACACGGTTTATAAATATGCAGAGAATGACGTCTTGTCTCTTAGCAACAATTACGTAACCAACGTGTTTGAAGATTCGCATGGACTGCTTTGGGTGGGGACGGTAAATGGGTTGAATAGATTCGATAAGAAATCAAAAACATTTATTCGCTTCAAGCACGATCCGGCAAATGCAAGCAGCCTGTCGAACAATTATATAGAACCGATTGCTGAAGACGCAGACGGCAATTTATGGATCGGAACTAAAGGAGGACTAAACTGCTATTCAAGAAAAACGGAAAAATTTATTGCCTATACTGAAAAGGAAGGGCTGTCGAATAATACAATTCAGAGTATCCTCACCGATGCAAAAGGCAACATCTGGCTTGGCACCAATAGAGGTATTTCTAAGTTCAACCCGACAACAAAAAGCTTTCGGAATTTTGATGTTCTGGATGGTCTGCAGGGGAGTGAATTCAGCAACGAATGTGCTTTTAAAGCGGCAGACGGCACGATGTATTTCGGCGGCTCAAATGGTTTGAATGCCTTCCACCCTGACAGCATCTTCGATAATAATTTTATACCGCCGGTGTATCTCACCGGTCTGCAGGTGTTCAACAAGCCTGTTTCTTTCGATCAGGGTAAAAGTCCTTTGACTGCTCACATCACCGAGGTAAAAGAAATTACTCTCTCGTATAAGCAGTCCGTGTTCACGCTCGAATTTGCCGCTCTGAATTTTGTGTTGCCGCAAAAAAATTCATATGCATACAAGCTCGAAGGTTTTGATGCTGAATGGAATTACGTAGGTGATCAAAGGAAGGCTACATACACGAACCTGGATCCAGGAACATATATTTTCCGCGTTAAGGCTTCAAACAACGATGGTATTTGGAATGAACATGGTACTGAGGTAAAGATCATCATAACGCCGCCGTTCTGGCTTACCTGGTGGTTTACGACCCTGGCCTCCCTTGGGATCTTAATGGCTATTTATATCGCACATAGAACAAGAGTGAGAAGGATAAAGAAACAGAATGAGATGTTGGAAGTACAGGTGAAGCAGAGTACAACAGAAGTAATAGAACAGGCCAAAGAACTTGCGGTGCAATCCCGCGATCTTAAAAAGCTGAATGAAGATCTGCAAAGGCGATCAAATGAGTTACACCTTATAAACGAAGAACTTTTCCAGCAAAAGGAGAATGAGTTAAGGTCAAGAAAAGAGGCAGAGCAAGCCAACAAAGCAAAATCTATATTCCTTGCAACAATGAGCCACGAGATACGTACACCAATGAATGGTGTGATAGGAACCTCGGCTCTTCTTGCGGACACGAGGCTTGATGCAGAGCAGAAAAGATATGTAGAGATAATCAAAACCAGCGGTGAAAACCTTCTGTCCGTTATCAACGATATACTGGATTTTTCTAAGATTGAATCAGGTAAGCTGCAGCTCGATCAACATCCCTTCAATGTCAGAAATTGTATAGAAGATGTGCTGGACCTTTTTGCAAGCCGGGCCGGCGAAAAGAACCTGGAGCTTATATATGGTATCGGTGATGATGTGAGAGAGAACATCATAGGAGACGAAACCCGAATCCGGCAAATGTTGATCAACCTTGTAGGTAATGCGGTAAAGTTCACCGAACGTGGAGAAATATATGTAGAAGTAAATCAATGCCATGCAACTGGAGACGATGTATGCCTGCAGTTTTTGGTACATGATACCGGCATTGGTATTTCTAAAGACAAAACGGGTTTGCTGTTTGAAGCTTTCTCGCAAGTAGATTCTTCCACTACCAGAAAATATGGAGGCACAGGTCTCGGATTGGCAATAACAAAGCGGCTAGCAGAGCTGATGGGCGGCACCATTTCCGTTAGCAGCGATATTGGTCAAGGGACAACCTTTGAATTTAAGATACAGGTCAAGCAGGATAAAGAACAACAAGATGTGCAACCAGCAGACGGAATAGCAAATAAAAAGATCCTGATTGCTGATAACAACTTGACCGTTTTAAATGTGCTTCGAAACGACCTGGTGCGTCTGGATGCGGTGGTGATAACAGCCACTTCTGCTGAGGAGGTCATTGGATTGATTGGTAAAAC
>DASQNW010000539.1:0-5208 GCA_035644775.1 Chitinophagaceae bacterium
AACATATTGAAAGAGTGGTAAGCTTTGTAAAAGAGGCTTGGAAAAGGAATCAGCCTTGGGAACTTACTTTTCCGCTGAGAGGCGCAGACGGCGTGTACCGCTGGTTTTTGACCAGAGCCGTACCCATCTTGAATGAAGATGGAACCATTGCCCGCTGGATAGGCACTAATACTAATGTGGATGAACAATTAAAGGTACAGGAAGCCCTCAAGCAGAGTGAGAAGGAAATGCAAAGGATTTTTTCTCAGGCACCCGTCTCTATGGTGGTGTACAAAGGCGATAACCTGGTAGTGCAGGTAGCAAGCCAGACAGCACTCGACTTATGGGGCAAGACGGAAGATGAGGTGATCGGCCGGCCCTTTTTTGACATCTCACCCGAACTGCGCGAAGGACAGGAGCAACTATTTCGACAGGTTTGGCAAACGGGGGAACCATTTGTGGCTAAAGAGTTTCCCGTGCATTACATCCGGCGCGGTAAACCACATTTTATATACTACGATTTCGTTTTCCAACCGCTTCGCAGCGAGAACGGCGAAATCACCGCTATTGTTTCCATCGGCAATGATGTTACACATTCTGTTGAGGCACGTAAAAAAATTGAAGAAAGCGAAAGCCGCTTCAGGATCCTTGCCGAAACCTTGCCCCAAATGATTTGGGTGACGGATGACAAAGGTAAAATGGAATATTACTCGCACCAGTGGCACCTGTATTCAGGTATCAATGATTCTGACGAAGCATGGGAGTACATGATTCATCCCGACGATAAACAAATCTCAACGGCTGCCTACAAAAAAGCGTATGCAGAAGGCGAATCATTTCGTTATGAAGTAAGATTAAAGAACATTCAAGGCGAATATCGCTGGCATTATTCTATCGCTGAACCTGTCAAGGATGAGAACGGCGAGGTTACAAAGTGGGTCGGCTCGCTTTCAGATATACACGACCAGAAAACCCTGACGGTAAAATTGGAGAAATTGGTTGCAGATCGTACCAAAGAACTAGCAGAAGCAAATAAAAGGCTGCAGCGCTCAAATGAAGACCTCCAACAGTTTGCCCACGTGGCTTCGCATGATTTGAAAGAACCAGTACGTAAAGTACTAACCTTCAGCAGCCGTTTAAAGGGAGAATTAGGAAAAAATATGTCCGAAACGGCTGCTACTTACTTATCTAAAATAGAAGGTGCCTCAGTGCGCATGTATTCTATGATCGATGGAGTGCTGCTGTATTCATCGCTTGATGCTTTGGAGCAAACAAAAGAATTAATTGCACTGGAAGAAGTGATAGAAAATATACAATCTGATTTGGAGGTGCTGATCGTAAAGAAAGCGGCTAACATTAAGTATAGCAATTTACCTTCTCTTAAAGGCTCTCCGATTTTGATTTACCAGTTGTTCTATAACCTGGTAAACAACTCGCTGAAATTTGCAAAGGATGGAGTGCCGCCAATGATTGCGATTTCTGCTGAAAAGGCCACTGCCGAAGAACTAAGAAATGCGGGCATTAACAGCAAAAGACATTATCTGAGGCTACAACTGCGAGATAACGGTATTGGATTTGACAACGAGGAAGCAAAAAAAATATTCGGAACATTCGCCCGTCTACACCCCAAAGACAAATATGAAGGCACTGGTTTGGGATTGTCGCTTTGCCGGAAGATTGTGGAACGGCACGGAGGTGCTATCTGGGCTGAGGGAAAAGAAGGTGAAGGGGCTACCTTTTCCATTTTGTTGCCGGAAAGCTGATGAATGCTATAGATAGGAAAATGTAAAAAGCCTCGCTGTACTGCTCAAGACTGTAATCTTCTTACCGTGTAGGAAATATTTGCCCTCTGATTTCACCACCCGGGTTGGCCGGCGTATGAATGTTATAATACCATCTTCCCTGGAGGAAGTCTGCCTCATCTGCATCCGTTTTAAGGGTATCTGTTCGGTTAATAGAGCCCGATGCCGCCGCCGTGAAGCCTGGAACAGGAATTTTTACGCCTGCTGCTACACCCGGGTCTGCAGGACCATGTAAATGCATAGCTGATGGAGCGGAGGAAAGGCCATTCCACGTAATTGTGTACTGTAAAATATTGGTATTCTTATTATAGGTGCCACTGATTGTGCCGCTGGCTGCGGTAGTAACCCGATCGGGTGCTTCCTGTGCGCCATTTGCATTGCCGGTGAGATTGTACACAACATTGGTATCCTCATCATTATCATCCTTTTCACAGGAAAAGAAAGTGGCAGAAAATACTGCAACGGCAATAAAAATGGCCACATAATTCATTTTCGCTCTAGTCATGATTAATTGATTTTATTGTTTCTCTATGATCAAACGGTTAATCGGATACTGTCATTGTGTTTCCGGCAATAGTAATTTTATATTTCTTAAGATTCGTTGTTGCAGGGCCGTTAAGCACTGCACCTGTAGTTGTAAACTTGCTACCATGATTAGGACAAACAAAGTTTTCCTGGCTGCTTTTGAATTCTATTGCGGTTCCCTGGTGCGTGCAGGCCACCTGCACAGCAGTAAAAGCAGTTGTGGCACTCCCTTGTGCCAAACGCACAACAATCACTCCGCTTTTTGTGATGGATGCACCGATGTCTTTTATTTCGTTCATCAGATCAATTGTGAAGTTGACTCTTGACGGTGCGGTTGGCCCTGTTCCAGTTCCTCCTCCAGGAGCATCGCTGTCGCCTTTACTGCAGGAAGCTAAACAGCCCCCTGTACATACAGCTGCTAAGCCAAAGCCAAATGCTGATAAAAAATCTTTTCTGTCCATGATGTGATTTTTTGTTTAATGATGAATTCTATAAAACTTCCAAGAACCAGGTGCTCAAAATAACCTTATAACAAGCTCCACTAATTTGCAAATACAGCATCTACCAGGTTAACATCAATCAAAAAGCCCGTGCATTTTCCTTTGATCGTAACCAACTGACCTTTCTGAGGCAAGGCAACAATGTTACCTTGCAAACTGAAATTGATTCCGCCCGTTTCGATTTCTTCAGCTAGTAATACCATGGCAGAACCATCCATAGCCTGAACCTCACTTACCACGCCCTTCACTTCCACTATTTTATCCGTATACTTTTCATTTGCTGCTGATTCAACTGAAACAAACTCATGATAAAGCTTTTCGGCAGTTAACGTATGTACAGCTTCAACGCCAGCTACTTCTGTCCTTGGTTTTTGATAGATATAATAACTCAGTGCTGCAGCCAGTAAAATCAGTAGAAAACCGGCAATCAAAAACCATTTTCTTTTCATACTATATCACCAAAAAATCACTTATGAGAGTGCCTTTCCAACAATTCATTTTTCTTTTTTTAAGTTAAATATGCGAGTAATGTTGAAGCCAAAATAGATATCACCTCTCCTCCAATCACCGGTTGTTTTCGCCAAATAATAAGGCGGAATCATTCCTTGGGAGTTGCTGAAGATCAATTGAAAAACGTGTCCGCCGGTTTCGATATCCACACCTAATGACAAAGAATTAAATACATTGTTGAAGACCATTTGGTTTGGAGCCCGATAATCATATTCAGCATTGATACTTATACGCCTGGACACTTTCATTCTGCCACCTATACCTAAAGCGAAGACATCATTTTTGTCCTTAGAGGTCGGTACCAGATTAAAATGGATCCACGATGGTGTTACTTGCAAAGAAAGATTGCTGTTGAACTTTCGGGCAATCAGCAACTGGGAGGTATACATGGTCCTGTACCTTGCATTCAGGTACGGCTTATCGCTGTATTTTTGAGTAGTATTGGCAATCATACCAAACGCACTTACAGAAAAAGGCACGCCGTTTTCTCTTTGCCGGAGCATTTTATATTTCAAAGAAGCATCGTATACCTTTTCAAAAGAGCTGCGGCCAATACCAACAGCCAGCCTGTCCGTGATGCCATAATCAAATGCAAAGCGGATAGTTGCATTATCAAGTCCAAAAAGGGCATAAGCACCTTCATTGACCCTCCCAAAACGATGCATGATCATGAACTGTAAAGCTTTCTTTGCCGGTGATTCAATAGTAGGTGTATTGACAATCTGCGTGGCTTTGAAGGTGCTGCTGACGTATGAACGTTCATGACTACTTGCTTTATCCTCCAGCAAAGCCAAAAGCGTCGAGTCCTGTGCCTGCACAAAACCAAAAAGTAGAAAACAAAAGGATAGTAGAAGTTTCTTTAGCATAGGCTATTTTGAAAGGGAATAGTCAACTTTTACAGTCACATCAACCTGCTGTGCAATTTTATCTTTCACCAATGCAGGTATTTTTATATTGTAATCAGCCGGCTTTATCCTAAAGTTTGTTTTGCCTGTTAATTTCCCTTCTTTAACATCCAATGTAGCAGGCACTTCAATGGAGCGGGTTACACCATGAAGTGTAAGATTGCCATTTACTTTTATGTTATAAGTACCATCTTTTCCCGGATCCACATCACCTGTATAACTGCCTGTAAAACTTGTTTTCGGATACCTGTCACTTTCTACATAGTTTTCATTGAAATGTTCCTGCATCAGGGCCTTTGGAAACAAAAAGCCTTTCATCAAAGCTGCAAACGCAATGTTTTTCTTTGCCAAATCTATCACGGCGTTAACCTGCCTGTTCTCAGCTTTTATGTTTTCAAAAGGAGTTTTTGAAAAGAAACCGATGTATCCATTTCGCGTAACAAAGGTTTGTGCTTCAATCAGAAATTGACTGAAGCACAGAAGTAGACAGAGGAATAAATTTTTCACCATTCGTTAATTATTTAGCGTTCCTTGGGAAATCCAGCTTTTGATTTTATTGATATCGCAAGCAGCTAACTTAGGCCCTCCGTATGGCATTGGTAAAAAACCACTTGCATGTGTGATTGTTCCCAAGAGCAAACCATTGTCTGCAATTGATTTAACGCCATTGTATGTTATGGTATTCACACCTGCTGTAGCACTAGACGTATTATGGCAAAAATTGCAGTTGGCTTGTAGAATAGGAACAATATCAGCACTGAATTTTACATTAGCTGTGTTGCAGCTATTTGTGCCTCCTTGCTGAAGCTCTGCCTCATTGCTCTTGGAACACGAAACAAGAACGAGCAACAAAAGAAGAAAAGTGTAGTAGAAAAGTTTTAGATGATTAAGTAGCATCAGCAAATTACAAAGTCAGGTTAATCTAACAAAAATTATTCTACGATCCTAAGCTAAGGGCGGGCATTCAGGTGGGTGGACTCACGAAGT
>DASQNW010000540.1:0-9750 GCA_035644775.1 Chitinophagaceae bacterium
GGAAGGTCAATAGCTATTAACCTGTATTGTTGAAAGAGTTCGCTTTCAAATTGCTTAAGCCACATTCTTGAAGAGCCCGAGTTACCATGAATAAAAAAGATTATAGCGTCAGCGATTTTGTTCTTTTCTAAGTAGTGAATACTCAAGCTATCAACCTTAATAAAGCTGCTTTCTATCATAGATCAATAAGATAAACCCTAGGTAAAGGGTGTATTATGCTGTGATAAGATTACAAAAGAATATCATACGGACAGCAACAAATCAGCTAATCAATGCCATTGACTAACTATGCTGCCACAACGCAAAAGCCCCGTCTTGCGACGGGGCTCTCATTATCTGAAAAAACATTCAGGATTAATAATCCATTCCACCCATACCGCCATGAGGCATTCCTGCTGGAGCTGCAGCGGATTTAGGTTCTGGCTTGTCAGCAACAACACACTCAGTAGTCAACAACATACCGGCAATTGAAGCTGCATTTTCCAGAGCGATACGGCTAACTTTTGTAGGGTCGATTACACCTGCAGCAATCAGGTTTTCGTATTCTTCGCTGCGGGCATTGAAACCATAATCTCCCTGGCCTTCTTTCACCTTATTAACCACTACGCTGCCTTCGATACCGGCGTTCACCACTATCTGGCGCAGAGGCTCTTCCAGAGCACGACGAACAATTTGCACGCCAGTCGCTTCATCTTCGTTTATGGTGTTCACGTTGTCCAAACCTGCAATTGCACGAACATAGGCAACGCCACCACCTGGCACGATACCTTCTTCAACTGCGGCTCTTGTAGCGTGTAAAGCATCATCTACACGATCTTTCTTTTCCTTCATTTCTAATTCAGTAGCAGCACCCACGTGTAGCACGGCTACACCACCGCTTAATTTAGCCAAACGCTCTTGTAACTTTTCGCGATCGTAGTCAGAAGTAGTGTTTTCTATCTGAGACTTAATTTGGTTGATACGGCCCTTGATAGCATCACTTTCTCCCTTACCACCAACAACTGTTGTATTGTCTTTATCGATCACCACACGCTCAGCCTTACCTAAATAAGTAAGATCTGCGTTCTCTAATTTGTATCCTTGCTCTTCAGAGATCACAACACCTTTTGTAAGGATCGCGATGTCTTGAAGCATTTCTTTTCTGCGATCACCAAAGCCTGGAGCTTTCACAGCCGCCACACGTAATGTACCACGAAGCTTGTTTACAACCAGGGTAGCCAGTGCTTCACCTTCAAGATCTTCAGAAATGATAATTAAAGGGGCACCTTGTTGAGCAACTTTCTCTAAGATGTGCAGGATGTCCTTCATGCTGCTGATCTTTTTGTCATAGATCAGGATATAAGGGTTGTCCAGCTCAGCCTGCATTTTCTCGCTATTGGTTACAAAATATGGAGAAATGTAACCGCGGTCGAACTGCATACCTTCTACAACATCAACTGTAGTTTCGATGCCTTTGGCTTCTTCGATAGTGATAACACCATCTTTAGAAACTCTTTTCATCGCCTCAGCTATCAGCTTTCCAATTTCGCTGTCGTTGTTTGCAGAGATAGTGGCCACTTGCTCGATCTTCTGATTGTCGTTGCCCACTGTTTGAGATTGAGAGCGCAGGTTTTCTACTACAACTCTTACTGCTTTGTCGATACCTCTCTTCAGGTCCATGGGATTGGCACCGGCAGCTACGTTTTTCAATCCTTCTGTGATGATTGACTGAGCTAAAACAGTAGCAGTAGTAGTTCCGTCACCAGCTATATCAGCTGTCTTGGAAGCCACTTCTTTCACCATTTGAGCGCCCATATTTTCAATAGCATCTTCAAGCTCTATCTCTTTGGCTACTGTTACACCGTCCTTTGTTACAGAAGGTGCACCAAATTTCTTTTCCAGCACTACATTACGACCTTTTGGTCCTAATGTTACTTTAACGGCGTTTGCCAAAACGTCAACGCCTCTTTTCATTTTATTGCGGGCATCAGTTTCGAAAAACAGTTGTTTTGCCATAGTATTTAATAATTAAAATTTTTTGAATGTAGTTCAATGAATGTTTCGTGTAGGCTAAGGCATCTACCTTCTTAAACGATTGCGAGAATATCACTTTCTCTCATGATAAGGAAATCATCGCCCTCTATCGAGATCTCTGTACCTGCATATTTACCATACAGAACGGTGTCGCCTTCTTTTACAGTTACCGGCTCATCTTTTTTACCAGGGCCTGCAGCGACTACAATACCACGCTGTGGTTTTTCTTTTGCAGTATCAGGGATGATGATACCACCGGCAGTTTTTTCTTCTGCAGCAGCCGGTTTCACAATAACTCTGTCGTGCAGAGGAGTAACATTTGGTTTGTTAGCCATACGTCTATATTTTTTGGTTTGAAGTGATTGAAGATCTCTGCATTTTTTGCAGGACGGCAAAGGTAGGCGATTATTGTGCCACCCCGTCAGAAACGGAAAAAATTTCAGGTGCGGCGTCAAAGAGCGAGGTTTTATGCCAAAGGAGAGAAATTTTTTCATTTTCGGAGTGTCAAAATTTCACTGTTACTATAAAACAATCTACTGACCGGGAGCCCGCAAGCCAAACCTGCCTATCTTCGTCCGCTTAAAAAACGGTCAGTAGTACATGATTAGTAGAAGAAATATCAGGGTGAAGGTGATGCAGGCTTTGTACACGTTGACCACCCTTGAAAAAGAACAAAAGCCGGGAGAACCTGTGAAGCTGCTCCAAAAACACTTCGAACAGTCCAAAGAACTTTTGGTTTACCTCATATACTTTTTTACGGAAGTGCCTTCATATGCAGAAAGAGACGCCTATCTAAAATCGTCAAAGCACCTACCCACGGAAGAAGACCTTAAAGTCAATACCAAAATCGCCGGTAACGAGGTGCTCTGGAAAATAAAAGAGGACATCAGTTTTAAACAAGCTGTCGAAAAATTAAAACCAGAACACAGGCTCGACAAGGAACTGGTGAAGAAATTTTACCTGCAGTTGGCGGACACTCCTGAATATAAAAGATATATAGCTACACCTGCACGTACGCCAAAAGAGGAAAGAGAAATTTTGGATTTTATGTTCGATCAGCTGTTGTTGCCCAATGAACTGTTTAACGCTCACTTCGAAGAAAACTTCATCAATTGGGATGATGATGCCGACATGGTATTGCAGCTTTTTAAAGCATATGTGCAAAAGCCCGGCTCGCTCAACTTCAATCAAATAGTAGCACCGGATAAGTGGGAATTTGCTAAAAATTTGCTGACCACACTGATGGAGAAATCGGAGCACCTGGAGTCGGTGATCGTTCCCAAACTAAAAAACTGGGATGCTGAAAGAATAGCCTTATTAGACATGATCATGATGAAAATGGGAGTTGCCGAATTTCTTTACTTCGAAACCATTCCGCCAAAGGTGACGATGAATGAATATATCGACATTGCTAAGGAATACAGCACTGAACAGAGCGGCCAGTTTGTAAACGGCATACTTGATAACATTCATAAAGATCTTCAGCGAGATGGCAAGCTTCACAAAGTAGATTTTAAGAAGGCATAACAGCTATAGTTTTAATTTTGCCCCAGATAATTTTAGTGCCATGAACAATATTTTGATTTTACTCTCAGCTTGTCTGCTGACCCTTTCTTGCAATAGCAGCGACACGCAAGGAAACAATAGCGCTGCAGAAACTTCTACACTGCAGACGTCCTCTACTGATTCTGCAAGTTTCACCACCATTAACTGGCTTGATCCCGTTCAGCAGGACCTGGGTACAATAAAGGAGGGCCAAACACCTGAAATCACCTGGCGCTTTACTAATACGGGCACCAAACCGCTGGTAATTGAAAATGCTTCTGCTACCTGTGGCTGCACTATTGCTGAAAAACCGCAACAGCCCATCATGCCGGGGGAAGAAGGAACCATCAAGGCCAAATTTACTAGTGAAGGAAGATTAGGACCAAACAACAAGCAAGTGGTAGTTTCAGCGAATACAAAAGGCGACAGAATGCATACTTTGGGGTTCACAGTTGTAGTTGAAGGCAAGAAATAATTTTACCAATAAATATCAATGAACATGTACTTATTACAAACAGGCGGGGGTGGTTTTCAATTCATTTTTTTAGGATTGATGATTGTAATCTTCTGGCTCTTCTTCATCAGGCCACAAGCCAAAAAGCAAAAACAGCAAAAAACGTTTATAGATAATCTGCAGAAAGGTGATAAAGTAGTAACAATAGCTGGCATTCACGGCACCATCAATAAAGTAAATGAAGATGGCACCATCAGCCTTGAAATAAATCCAGGCAGTTATCTAAAAATTGAGAAATCAGCCATTTCTATGGAATGGTCAAACCAGCTAAATAAAGCTGTTGTTTCACCTGCTAAATAATTCTGTTAAGCACCCACAGAAAAGAGAAGGAAATCACCCTTCTCTTTTTTTATCTGCGCAGGAAGTAGCTTGCAGATTTGCATAAATTCATACCTTTTGTTTCAATTGAAAAAGCCGATCAAAATTGGATTAACCGGAGGGATAGGTTCCGGAAAAACAACAGTGGCCAAGATATTCGAACTCCTGGGTGTTCCGGTTTACTACGCAGACGCAGCTTCCAAGAAGTTGTATCATTCAGATGCTGAACTGAAGCAGGACATGCAAAAACACTTTGGTGAGCAGATTTATAAAAACGAAATTCTCGACAAAGGCCAGCTTGCTGCGATCGTGTTCAACGACGAAAAAAAATTAGCTCTCCTCAATGGGCTGGTACATCCCCGCACAATTAGGGACGCCGAAGAATGGATGGAGCGTCAAACTGCGCCTTACGTGATAAAAGAAGCGGCTTTAATTTTCGAAGGCGGGTCAGCAAGTGGATTGGACTTTGTAATAGGAGTGCGGGCTCCAAAACACCTGAGGATAAAAAGGGTGATGGACCGCGAAAATATTTCGAGAAATGAGGTACTCACTCGAATGCAGCGACAGATTGACGAAGAAATAAAAATGAGGTTGTGTGATTTTGTAATTGTAAACGACGAGCAGCAAGCAGTAATTCCACAGGTGTTGGCACTGCATCAAAAATTCCTTTCAGACTGTTGAAAAATTATACTTCAATAAACGCTTCCAGATCTCTTGGAGAACCGAAGAGCAGCAGAATATCTCCTTCTTTCAATACAGTAGTCACTGGCACTATTCCCATCACCTGCATTTCCTTTCTGTCAGTTCCAAATATGTTCTTCAGCGTCACATTCTTGATTATCGTTACCAATACCAACCTGTAGCGATTCGCGAGATCAAGTTCTGTAATGGAACGACCGATGTACCGCTCAGGCACTGCAACTTCCAACAACCTGTAATTGATGTTGATTTGAAAAGAATCAATAACGCCTGGCAAATCTAACTTTAACGCAAGGCGCTCTGCCGATGAAGCTTCGGGATACACAAATTCCTGCACATTCATTGCTTCCAATACAATTTTCTGTAGAGGAGATGTTACCCTGCAGATAATCCGCTTCACCCCTATTTGCTTCAATAATGCTGTCGTCATGATAGTAGCGCCTTCGTCTTCTCCCATACCTACTATTGCAGCATCAATTTCCCGCAGAGGCAGCTGTGCTACTGCTTCCTTGCTGGTAGCATTTAGCGCTATTGTATGTGTGATTTCATGCTTGAACTTATCCGCCAGCTCCATGCGCTGATCTACACCAATTACCTCATGGCCAAGATCAACCAATTGCCTTGCCAATGAAGCACCAAAATTGCCTAGCCCGAATACAACAAATTTCATCTTAAAAGATTTAAAAAGTAATGTCCTCCCTAGGATATCTGTAATACAGTTGTTTGCTCTGCCGGATGAAAGCCACGAGCAACGTTACTGTTCCAACTCTGCCGACAAACATCGTCACGATCAATATAATCTTGCTCATTTTAGACAGCACCGGAGTTATTCCCAATGACAGTCCAACAGTGCTGAACGCAGAGAAACTCTCAAAGGCTATTTTAATCAAACCCTTGTCACTGTCGTTAACAGAAATAAGAAACACCGACACACCGATGAACAACAGCGAGAGCATCATAATTGCAAAAGAGCTCCGAACAGATTTGTGAGAAATCTCAGACCTGAAAAATTCGGTTCGATCTTTTCCTCTCAGCACACTCACCATGTTGAGAATGGCCACACCTGCTGTTGTGGTTTTTATCCCCCCTCCGGTTGAACCGGGCGAGGCACCGATCCACATCAGCAACAAGTATATCATGATGGTAGGCAAAGAAAGGGCAGTAACATCAACAGTATTGAATCCTGCAGTTCTTGGCGTGACACTCCCAAAAAAGCTCGTCATGAGTTTTCCGTACCATGTGGGATGCTGTGCCAACGTATGCGACTGCTCAAAGAGCAGATAGGCCGTAAAGCCAATTATTAGCAATACTCCACTCACCACAAGTGCAAGTCGGGAGTTGAGGTTAATGACCTTAGGCAAATGCTCTTTTCTTGGGCTCCCTCTGAGGCTGCAAGTAAGGTTATTGAATTTTATTTTGAGATAGCGATAAAGATTGAACACAATGGGAAAACCCATACCACCTAAAATGATCAGCAATGAAACAAAAAATTGCAAGCTATAGTTGAACCGCACCTCCCGTTCATACAACCCGTTGGAAAAAGTAGAGAAGCCTGCATTACAGAAAGCGGATACAGAATGAAATACTGAAAAGAAAACCTTGTCCAGCTTCCGTTCATAGACATTGCTGTCGTTTAATGTGAGATAGATCGATATTGCACCTATTGCTTCAAAGAAAAAAGTGACAATAATGACCTGGTAAATGAAACGCACAACATTGGTAACCTGGTTCCGACTCATCATATCGCGTAAAGCCAACTGGCTTTTAAGCGACGACTGGCCGGCTACCGCATAGGCAAGCAATCCTGCAAAACTCATGATACCGAGCGCTCCAATTTGGATCAAAACCAAAATAATCAACTGACCGAACTGGGTAAACTGCGTCGCCGTGTCCACCACAACCAGACCTGTAACGCAAACAGCACTGGTAGCTGTAAAAAGCAGATCTACTACGCCCATTTTTGCGACCGTTGCGTTTGGTACACTCAATAGAAACGTGCCTGCAATAATTAGGAGAGCAAAGCTGTTGACAAACAGAAGTGCCGGGTTTATATTCCGTCTGTAGATGACCTGGAGGTGGTAAGAAAACTCAGTAATAAACGCGAACGCAATGCCAGCATAAAGCACCAGCTTATAAACAAGGAAGCGGTTGGTGTCGAAGTTCTGTAATGAACGTTTCTGTGGAAGAATATAGAAGGTAAGAAAAAGAAAAAGCAATAAGCCCAGGAAAGTCAATATCCTCGTCATGCGTTTTCTCGCTACGGATAACTCCAGAAGCCACCGCACGCCGAGCAAAAGGCACAACACGTATAATATGCGCTGCAGCCACAAGCTCAAAGTGTAGCTGCCTGCCCAAAAAGGCTTGAACCCAAAATCGTAGACAACCAGACCTACCGCAACCAACAAAAAAAGAGGTATCAACAAAGCACATAGCTTCAATAATACCTGCCTGATAACATAAACAATGTGCTTAGGTTTTTGACCCGTGAAATCTTGTCTGTAGAAATTAAACTTTAAGCCCTTCATCGGGTGATAGATTGCCGCCTAAAATTATTGCAGCGAAGCTAAAGCCCGTTTGATACGCTCCAGGGCTTTTTCTATATTGCCCATGCTGTTGGCAAAAGAAAGGCGAATACAATCTCCATCGCCAAAGGCAGAACCTGTAACCGTTGACACATGTGCTGTGTTCAACAGGTACATGCACAGATCATCAGCATTATTGATTGCTTCTCCATTGGGAGTTTTCTTTCCAAAGTAGCTTTTTACCACAGGGAAGGCGTAAAAGGCACCATCAGGAGTTGCGAGTTCCACACCCGGTATCTCTTGCAGCAGTTCTACTACTCTTCCTCTTCTCCTCCCAAATTCCTTCACCATTTCCTGCGTTGCATCTAAAGGTGAAGTGAGTGCAACAACAGCAGCTTTTTGAGCCACGGAATTAGCACCGCTTGTCATTTGACCCTGAAGCTTTTCACATGCTTTAGCAATTTCCTTTGGCGCGGCTATGAATCCAATTCTCCAACCTGTCATTGCAAAGCCTTTGCTAAGGCCATTGACAACAATAGTCCGCTCCTTCATCCCCTCGAATTGTGCAATACTCTCGTGGCAACTACAGAAATTGATGTATTCATAGATCTCATCAGATATGATATATACCTGTGGATGCTTTCTGAACACTGCTGCTAAAGCCTCCAGTTCATCTTTCCTGTAAACAGAACCACTGGGGTTGCATGGAGAAGAAAAAAGAAACGCTTTGGTGTTTGGTGTGATGGCTGCCTCCAATTCCTCCGGTGTGATTTTATAGCAGCTTTGGGGCGTGGTTTTCATTTCCTTCACTACACCCTTTCCAAGTTGCACCAGTGCGGCATAAGTCACCCAATATGGTGTGGGAATCAACACCTCTTCACCCTCGTTTACTAAACTGAGAATAACATTGGCAAGGCTCTGCTTTGCACCGGTTGACACAACAATGTTTTCGCAGCTGTACTCCAGGTTATTATCTCTTTTGAACTTGGCACATATAGCCTCTCTCAGATCAAGGTAACCGGCAACAGGCGAATAATGGCTCCAGTTGTCGTCAACAGCTTTCTTGGCGGCATCCTTCACGTGTTGTGGTACATCATAGTCTGGTTCACCTACACTTAGGTCAATAACATCATGACCTTGGGCCCTCAATTCGCGACCTAACTTGGCCATTTTCAAAGTTTCCGGTTCATTAAATCGAGTCAGGCGGGATGCTAGTTCCATCGAAAGAAATTTAAAGTGAGCAAAAGTAAGTACTTCTGAATCACAATAAAACTTTACGGCGACAGCCAAAAGGGCAGCCAGTGGTCGTTATACCACCCATCGGTTGTGCAGCAGGAGCTGAAATGTTAAAGTTCGCAGAGCAAATACATATGGCTGAAATGCTGCGCCAGACGTGGTTTTAGCAGTGGGAAAACGGCGAATTTGTAGGAACATTATAACCTGAAAAAACTATATTTGCCCCTCTTTAAAAAACCATGTATGCAATTGAAAGGCCTGGTACGCTTGTTTACCATACTCCTAATCCTGTATTCTATTTATGAATTATCCTTCACCTGGGTTGTCCGCAGCCACGAAAAAAAGATGGAAGCAAGGGCAAGATCCTTCGTTGCCACAAATTATAAGAACGCAGATGCCGCTTCACGCGAGCAAGCATATAAAGAGCGCTTAAAAAGACTATTAGACAGCACGAAAGATGTAACGGTTCACTACGGACCTACAGGAAAGATTAGCTATCAAAAGGCTAAAGAAGAAGAATTGAACCTCGGCCTCGATTTGCAGGGAGGTATCAATGTAACGATGGAAGTAGAGCTTTCAGGCTTGCTTCGATCTATGGCAAACAATTCCAAAGATCCGGATTTCAATAAGGCGCTGGAGAATGCCAACAACCGTAAGGCTAATAGCGATGCGGATTTCATTTCTCTTTTCCGCGATGAATATAAGAAACTGAGTTCTAACGGCAGGCTTGCTTCTTTGTTTGCAACAGCCAACCAGGACAGGATTAAAATCACTGATTCGGACGACAAGGTAGTTTCCGAACTGCGCAAGGAAGCTAATGATGCTTTCGATCGCACCTTCCGCGTTTTACGCACACGTATCGACCAGTTCGGGGTAGCACAACCCAATATTAACCCAGACAGG
>DASQNW010000541.1:0-1928 GCA_035644775.1 Chitinophagaceae bacterium
TATTGAAATACGTAGCATTGCTGGTTTCATCTGCTACAGCAATGAGCACAGGTGTGCTTTCAGCCATAGTTCGAAACTTTGCTTCGCTCTCCTCCGCCCTTTGCCTGGCTTTTACCTGTTCGGTTACGTCATGGGAGATAGTGAATACACCTGTCGCTTTTGAGCTCCGGTTGTTATAGTAAGGCTGATAGACCAAATTGAAGTAGTGCTGCTCCTTTTTACCATCTATTAAGGAAGTCACCGGCACTTCATGAGCAAAAAATGGCTGCCCTGAGTTTCGAACTTGGTCAAAAAGATCAATAATACCTTGTCCTTCCAATTCCGGAAGCCCTTGCAGGATTGGCTTGCCAAAAATTTCCGGGCCTTTCCCCCAGAGTTTAAAGGCTTCTTTATTGGCCATTTCCAGCACATAATCATCACCATTTACCAGCCCTACGACCATGGGAGCGTCCATAAACAAATCGAATGCCTGTTCAATGCCTTCTATCTGCGTTTCCCTTTTCTCCGCAATTACCTGAGAGGTAATATCTTCTGCTGCATGGATAATATAAGCCACCTCTCCATTCGGAGCAAGAACAGGTTTGTTGCTGGCCCGCCAGTACTTTTCGGTAAAGGAGCCGTCACTGTTTTGCAGATCATAACGCTGAAGAGGCAAAAAATGGGGTGTTTTATGTAACAATACATGCTGGAATGAAGCAAACAAGTCATTGTCTCCTTTATGATCCGGGTCAGCATGGTTGGCGGGAAAGGCTTCAAAAACCCCCTTGCCAATTAACGTTTGCTTTGTATGGCCGGAACTGTTTAAATACTCCGGAGTAGCCGCCAAAATGGTAAACCGGGGTGTGTCACAATAAACTAAAATACTATTGCCAGACATGGCTTCAAAAAGAGCTGTATAATACAGCTCAGGTATTGGAAAGGAAATAGACCGTTCGGATGCCATAAGAGTAAATAATGAAGATAGGAATTAGCTTACAAAGCCTATCACTGGAATGGAGAAAACGGGGAAGGTAAAGGCAATCTGCAGCTAACTGCATACATTTTGAACAAGATGAAAGAGGATTTCCTTAAAATCTATAAATGGCATATTGTTTCTCTGATTACAGTAAATGCCCTTTTCTTTAAAAAGAAGAGGCAAGAAAGCTGAATAAAAATAACGCCAGTGATTGACTCAAAAAATCAGGAATTAACAGCGCTGAGTCAGATGTTAATGAGGGGCAGCGAACGCCATACATTGACTATAGGCAGGTGTAACCCTTAATCAAATAACCAGTATGGCAATTGACGGTATGCGCTCCAATGTTATAGTGGTGGCTACGGGCAAGAAACCGCCTGAGAAGAAAGGGCCTCTCCGAAAAGACTAAGCCTACCTTTGTGGCAACCCTTTACCTCATGCCGTCTTTCTCCAGGAAGATACTAGTACCTGATAAAGGTGTGTTTGATTTTCATTATGACCGTATCCATACGGTAAGCGGCACGCAATATTTTATACTCGTCAACAACAATAGGGTTTACCACCGTTTCCGTATGCAGCAAAAAGAGGGGCTTTGGGTTTTAGTGGATACAGAAAAAATACCAGACTGGATTTTGCAACTCGAAGTTGAATTGGCAAATGCTATTCTAAGGCATTAACCCTCCTTGTCCTAAGACGCATATAATCACCAGATTTTACCTTCGATTAAGAATATAATCATAAGGAGTTCCGTATTTTAAATTTTCCTAATGACCAAAGCACTAACAACTATTCAGCTATCCACATTCTTAGAGAAATCAAAGGTATATAGGCCACTTTTATAAAACGCTCTAAACCATAGAGTTGTCGTAGGTCTTCGTAGAATTGGTTCGATAAAATGATGCTAAGGGGAGCTTGATAATCAATAGGTTATGAGTTTTACAACTTGTAACCTTTTTTTATTTGCAATCAATTT
>DASQNW010000542.1:0-9363 GCA_035644775.1 Chitinophagaceae bacterium
AAGCCAACCTTAAAGGGTTTCAATGAAGCTGGCCTGACCACAATAGCTACCTGTGGCGACATCAACCGCAACGTGTTGTGCGCTGCAAATCCTGCAGAATCTCCGTTGCACGATGAAGTGTTCCAATATGCAAAAGATATATCAGATCTGCTACTGCCGAAAACCAACTCTTATTACGAAATATGGTTGGATGGAGAAAAGATCGCTGATAAAACGCAAGAAGAAGACCCGCTATACCAAAACCGGTATATGCCGCGTAAGTTCAAGATCGCTATAGCAATTCCCCCAAATAATGATGTGGATGTATTAACCAACGACATTGGGTTGATTGCCATTGTGGAGAAAGGAAAATTAAAAGGTTTCAATATCTGCATCGGCGGCGGAATGTCTACTACCCATGGTAATGCCGATCACTATGCAAGGCTCGCTTCTGTGATTGCATTCACCGACACAAAAGAGAAAACCCTTAAAGCTGTCTATGAAATATTGACCATTCAACGCGATTATGGCAACCGGAGCGACAGAAAGCTAGCGCGGTTAAAGTATACCGTCGATAGGCTTGGCCTTGATTGGTGGAAAGCAGAACTGGAACGCCGGTGCGGGTTTGCACTCGATCAGCCAAAGTCGTTCAGCTTCACAGATCGCAAAGACCATTACGGCTGGCAAAAAACCGCAGATGGATTGTGGCATTTTACTGTATTTGTTGAAAACGGCCGCGTGTTGGATGATGCACAGAGTACATTAAAAACAGCTTTGTTCAAATTGGCGGAAAGCGGCACCGTGAACTTTCGATTTACCTGTAATCAAAATGTCATTCTCAGCGATATATCGAAAGAAAACAAAAATCTTGTTGAAGAGATTCTTTCGAATTACGGGCTGCTCCGACAGACGCAAGATGTGTCTGCACTCAGGGCTAATTCAATGGCGTGTGTTGCACTAAATACCTGTCCTCTTGCATTAGCAGAAGCACAACGATATCTGCCTTCATTAATATCCAAAATTGAACCTATACTGAACAAGTACAACCTCGAGAAAGAGGAAATCACATTGCGGATGACGGGTTGTCCAAATGGCTGCGCAAGGCCCTTTGCCGCTGAAATTGGTTTTGTTGGAACGGCTTTGGGAAGATACAATTTACACCTTGGGGGCGACAAGCTTGGCCTGCGCCTGAACAACATTTATAAACAGAGTTTAGGCGAAGAGGAGATACTATCCGAACTTGATAATTTATTTGCTGATTTCAAGAAGAACAGGAAAAAGGGAGAATCGTTTGGTGATTTTACAGATCGCAATTACGTAAAGGGCTCACTTACTGCCCGCAGCTAAGATCGGTTCCTACCAGCTCTCCAAGAAGACATTCCTATAGTGGTAAAAAACTTCAATCAAAAGCAGATTATTTGGATTTGTTTGCTATTATCAGTGCAAGCAGTATTGGCTCAGAAGCAAACTTCAGTGCAGGAACAGGCATGGTTGGGATACATTCAGCAATTGCGTTTATCAAACCATTGGGGGCTCACGTTCGACACCCACATCCGGTCAAAGAACAACCTCGTTGACAGCCTTTCTACAGCTGTATTTCGTGGAGGTGCAATTTATTATCTCAGCGACCAGGTTACTCTTGGAGCAGGGTATGCATACTTTCATTTTTTCCCAGCAGATGACCATTCAAGAATTTACCGGCCGGAACATCGTCCCTGGCAACAAATACAATGGGTGACCAACTATAACCGCCTGCGACTGCAACAGAGGGTGCGCCTGGAAGAACGATTCAGAAGACGTATAAAGAATCGTGATGAATGGGATGAAGGCTATGTGTTTAACTACCGTGTACGGTATCAATGGATGCTATCACTGCCGCTCAAATCTATTTCCAGTTCTAGTGCACCTTTTTCCTTCTATGCGGGTCAGGAGCTTCTTCTCAATTTCGGAAAATCAATCACGCACAACGCTTTTGATCACAACAGATTTCATGCAGGTATATCGTGGCATGTGGATGAAGATGATCAACTACAGCTTGGCTACTTAAATATTTTTCAGCAGCAGTCTGCAGGGTTCCGGTACAGGATGATCCATGTTGCGCGGATCTACTATCACCACAACATTGATCTTAGGAAAAAGCAACAAATTCGAACGGTAACCCTATTAAATTAGGTGTTGGAGGTGTAGTATTAATCTACTATTTTTGTGGACTTTTAAAATGACAAAAGCTTTCTTTTTATTTCTGTTGCTTCTCATTTGTTCTGCAGTTATAGGTCAAAAATCAGTCACTACTGTTAATCAGGTGTGGACAGGAGTTTTTAACCAAACCAGGTTCTCGGACAAGTGGGGAATGTGGACTGAGGCGCAGATACGAACCAAGGAAGATTTCTTCACAAACTTTTCGCTGGGCATTCTTCGGGCTGGTGCAACGTACTATATCAATGATAATTCAAAACTCACGGCCGGATATGCTTATGTACACCATTTCCCCGCAGATGCACACCCGGGCATTGCACAACCGGAACATCGGCCCTGGCAACAATTGCAATGGCATACGAAATATTCAAAAATGCGTATGATGCAGTGGGTGCGGCTGGAAGAAAGGTATCGACGAAAAATAATAAACGGGGATGAATTAGCTGACGGGTACAATTTCAACTGGCGTGTTCGTTACAATTTTTTGCTCCAGTTTCCATTAAGCAAAAATGCGTTTGCTCCAGGAACATTTTCCTTCGTTTTAAATGATGAAGTGCATGTGAATTTTGGAAAAGAAATCGTTTACAACTCGTTTGATCAGAACCGCTTTTTTGTTGGAGCCAGCTATCATGTTAACGCACATGATCAACTTCAATTTGGGTACATGAATTTATTTCAGCAATTGGCATCCGGAAACAGATACCGTTCACTCAACGTGCCGAGAGTGTTCTATTTGCATAATCTTGATTTACGATCTAAAACACGATAATAGGACCTCTGTTTGTAAGTTTTTGAACAACCACCACAAGTGAAGAAAGAATCAACTGATACAGCTGCATCGGCACCAGAGAATCTGAACAATTCTAACCAACTGTTCCCTGTTTTTTTGAAGCTGCACGACCTGCACTTGCTAATTGTAGGCGGTGGAAATGTTGCCCTTGAAAAACTGCAGGCGGTGCTGCATAATGCACCTGCTACGAAAATCACCCTAGTAGCAAAAGCTATTTCTGAACAAGTAAAATCTGTTGCTGCAGCTTACGATAATATTATTTTAATAGAAAGAGCATTTCAATCGTCAGACCTCAACGATGCTGATCTTGTGATTACAGCAATTGATGACAAAGTGGTGAGTCGTCAGATAAGGGAGGAAGCAAAAAGTAAAGGAGTTTTGTTGAACGCTGCTGACAAGCCGGAGTTGTGTGACTTTTACCTGGGCTCCATTGTAAAAAAAGGCAATCTTAAAATAGCAATTTCAACAAACGGAAAGTCGCCAACAATTGCAAAGCGTCTAAAGGAAACCTTTGACGAGGTGTTACCGAATGAACTTGATGATGTATTGAACAACATGCAGGCTATCCGTAATAAGTTGAACGGCGATTTTGCATTTAAGGTTCATGAACTAAATAAGATAACAGAAGTTCTTGTCAATAAAAGAGAGGAAGCAAACAGAAAGGGTGAACAGAAGTGGCGCAAAATAGCTACTCTTTCGCTGTTTGCATTTTTGTTTATGATCGTTGGTCATATCATCCTTTCTTATGTTCCACTGAGTGAATTGACAGATCAGATCAAACAACTCCCGCGGCAGCTGGATGCTACTTTTTATTGGATGATTGCTGCGGGCTTTTTAGCTCAGTTGGTAGATGGTGCCTTGGGCATGGGCTACGGAGTTACCTGCGCCACGGTACTAAACTCGATGAACATTAGCTTGCCTGCCATTAGCGGCAGTATCCATACGGCAGAAATGTTTTCCAGTGGAGCATCGGGCTACAGCCATTACAAATTCGGCAACGTAAACAAAAAGTTGTTTAAAGCAATGCTCATTCCCGGCATTATTGGAGCTGTGGCCGGAGCATTTTTATTGTCCATGTATGGAGACGAATATTCGCGGTATCTGCGGCCGGCACTTGCCAGCTATACGCTTTTTCTAGGTGTAAAGATTTTGCTTGCTGCGTTTAGAAAGAAAAGGAAAAATACAAAGGTAAAACGAGTGGGCTGGCTTGCTGGCGTAGGTGGTTTTCTCGACTCATTTGGCGGTGGTGGGTGGGGCCCGCTGGTTACAAGCACACTCATTTCCAAAGGCCGTACACCACGTTATGTGATTGGGTCGGTCAGCATCACCGAATTTTTTGTTACGCTTGCAAGTGCATTGACTTTTTTCTCTCTTATAGGATTAAGCCATCTGAGTGTTATTGCGGGCTTGATAATTGGTGGCATGGCCGCCGCTCCATTAGCGGCTCGTTTGTCGGGTAAGCTTCCGGTGAAGACAATGTTTATCGGCGTTGGAGCGATGGTTATCTTTTGGAGCCTTCGAATCCTGGTAAAAGCAGTGTTGTAAGAGGTAAGTTGTAGTCATAATGCTATAGAAAACAAGCTGCAAATCTTAGTAGGATTCTCCGCTCCGCTCAGGATGAAAAGGGAGAGGTTTGAGTCTTCCAGCTGTCATGCTGATGAACGAAGCGTCTTACTCCTGCTGCCTTTTGATGCCACGACCATTGCAGTCCCTCATTTAATCATTTATATTAGTTCTCCTTCAACCAATCGTCCACAATAGCAGAGATTCTTTCGGTTTCTACTAAAAAACCATCATGGCCGTAGGCGGAGTGGATCTCCTCAAATTGAGCATTAGGCATGTGTTCTGCCATAAACTTCTGTTCCTGTACGGGGCATAAAATATCGCTGCTGACACCTATGATCATGGTATTATGATCCATTGTAGACAACACTGTTGCTGTGTCGTCGGCACGAGCCCTTGCAATATTGTGGCTGTCCATAGTTTTTGTTAATGTCCAGTAGCTGTATGCGTTGAAACGGGTAGAAAGTTTTTCACCCTGGTACTTCATGTATGAAGCCGCTTTGAATCCATCAGTTTTGTTAACGTCAGACTCTTTTTGTTTCTGCACCAGTATTTCATAGTTTCTATAGGTCAGCATTCCAATAGCACGTGCTGCTTTAAGACCGTTCTTCGCTGCTCCTGCGGTCCGCTTCAGCCAGGTTCCATCCGCTTCAATTGCCATTCGCTGGGCTGTATGAACGGCAATGCCCCAGGCACTTTCTGCAGGCGATGTTGCAAGAAGCAAGAGGTTGTTTACTGCATGCTTTTCAATGATACTCCACTCCATAGCCTGATATCCGCCAATACTTCCACCGACCAGCAAAAAAACTCGATCAAGACCAAGACTTTTACGAAGCAAAACATGAGCATTTACTACGTCCCGCATTGTAATGAAAGGAAAATCGATAAAGTAAGGCTCGCCCGTATCTCTATTGGTGCTTAGCGGGCCTGTGCTTCCGTAACATGAGCCGATGATATTGGCACAAATGATAAAATATTTTTGAGGATCAAATAACAGGCCCTTGCCAATCATACCGGGCCACCACTCTTCAACATTTGAGTTGGCTGTAAGGGCATGGCATATCCATATCACATTGTCTTTAGCGTCTTTTAAGGTGCCGTAGGTGTGGTATGCGATTGTTAGTTCAGGTAAGGTTTCTCCGCTTTCTAAGGTAAAAGGGTGCTGATAATGAAAATGCTGCATTCCAGTTCAAAAGTGTAAAGTAAAAGCTTAGCGGGTTACTTTTGCAAAAAAATTTGCGATGGTAGAAGTTGTAATCGATCGTGTAAATGGCGACTTTGGTTTTGAAGCAAAAGACGCACAGGGGCATAAGATAACCATGGACAGTAAACCAGAAAGCGGTGGGCAGGATTACGGCGTGCGACCAATGCAATCATTGCTTATGGGCCTGGGAGGATGCAGTGGAATTGACGTAGTGGCCATACTCAAGAAGCAACGGCAGTCGGTTACCCATTTTCGCATGCGCATCAATGGAGAACGAGAGTCCGGAAAAGAACCGTCGCTTTGGAAAACTGTTCATATTGCATTTGAATTAGGTGGTGAAATTGATCCTGACAAAGCAAAAAGAGCGTGTGAGCTTTCAATCGATAAATACTGTTCTGTGGCTGAAACGTTGAGACGGGCAGGAGCGAAGATCACCTGGGAAGTACACGTGCTTTGAACGTCCACTCATTGCCAATAATAGCAGTAACAATATCACTTTATATATAACAGTACATAAATTTTCAGGATAGGAATCATGCATCCAATTACAAAAGCTATACGCACCCAAACAGAAAGAACTGCTGAAATGGAGCACTCGTCGCCGTTATTTCTCACGAGCTCTTTTTGTTACAACAACGCTGAAGATATGAGGGCTGCTTTTGCAGATGAAATTGATGCGAATATTTACAGCCGCTTCAGCAACCCCTCTGTTCAGGAATTCATTGATAAGATCTGTGTGCTGGAAGGTGCAGAAGACGGATACGCAACAGCGTCGGGCATGAGTGCGGTGTTCTCTTCTTTTATGGCCCTGATGAAGCAAGGCGATCACCTGCTCGCTTGTCGCTCCATTTTTGGAAGCACACATACCGTAATTACAAAGATCCTCCCAAAGTACGGTATTGATTACACCTACGTAGATGCTGCCGATCTACAAAGTTGGGAAGCGGCTATAAGGCCCAATACAAAGATGATCTACCTCGAAACGCCAACTAATCCATCACTGGAGATAATAGACCTGGAACAATTGGTTGCAATTGCGAGAAGACACAATATCATCGTTAATGTTGACAATTGTTTTGCAACGCCCGTTGGCCAACGGCCGATTGATTTTGGTGTAGACCTGGTAGTACATTCAGCAACAAAGTGGATTGATGGACAGGGACGGGTGTTAGGCGGCATCATTGCTGGTAAAAAAGAGCTCATTCATGATATATACATGTTTTGCCGAAGCACCGGGCCCGCACTGTCGCCCTTCAACGCCTGGGTGATGAGCAAATCTGTAGACACATTAGATGTGCGTATGGAACGTCATGCAGCAAATGCATTGCACATCGCCACTGCATTGGAAGGTCATCAAAAAATTGCCTGGACCCGATATCCATTCCTGTCAAGCCATCCTCAACATGATATAGCTAAAAAACAAATGAATAACGGTGGAGGGATTGTGTGCTTCGAACTGAAGGGCGGAGTTACAGCAGGAAGGAGGTTTCTTGATAATTTAAAGCTGCTTTCCTTAACTGCTAATCTTGGTGATGCAAGAAGTATAGCGTCTCACCCGGCGAGTACTACCCACGCTAAATTGACGGAGGTAGAGCGGGAGTCAGTGGGAATCAGCGCTGGGCTAATTCGGATTTCCGTGGGGCTGGAACATGCTGAAGACATTGCAGGCGACATCCTTCAAGCACTTGACACCCTGTAGCAATCAAGAACCTGTAAGTTTACGCAGCTTTTGTGCGGTCGAGTATTTCCTCCATGTAAATGCCCAAATGGCTTTCAGAATAAATGCATTCGCCATCGCGAATCACCAGCACTTGTGGTGATTCATGCTGAATGCCAAACAGTTCTGCAATTTTGTTCGACAAACTTCGATAGCTAATCAAATCTAAAAAGTAAAAGTCTACATCATCTGGCTGTCGTGATTTTTGCAGGCGCTGTAAAGCGACTCCGCTGATCGAGCAACGGGTGCTATGTTTGAAGATTATTTGGGGTCTGTCCTGCGATTTAACAATAATATTTCTCAACTGCTCCTCATCGGTAAGATGAATCCAATGCATACACTAAGTTTTTGTTAGCCTTTAAACCTGCCGCTGGTGGCTGTGGACGGACAGCCATACTTGCTTCTTGAAGCGAAGCAAGAACTGAAGCCAATAACAAGCGTAATCAATAGGATAAAGGATACTAATCTGTTTTTCATAATGGTAAAATTGTTTCTTTTAAAACGATTTACTTTGCCGGATATTGCAAATATACTATGAACATCCATTTTATCTCTATTGGCGGAAGCGTGATGCACCAGTTGGCAATAGCGCTAAAGCGAAAAGGATACCAGATTAGCGGCAGCGACGACGAAATTTTTGAACCCGCACGGACCAATCTTCTCAACGAAGGCATTCTGCCACAGCAATTTGGCTGGTTCCCGGAGAATGTTCCTACCACAACAGACGCTGTAATCCTCGGAATGCACGCCAGGGAAGATAATCCGGAACTTATGAGAGCTAAGGAGCTGAACCTGCCAATTTACTCATTTCCGGAATACATTTATAAGGAAAGCCTTAACAAAACTCGAGTGGCGGTAGGCGGTAGTCATGGAAAAACTACCACTACATCCATGATTATGCACGTGCTGCGGCATGCCGGAAAAAGGTTCGACTACCTTGTCGGGGCAAAGTTGGAAGGCTTCAATCAATCTGTGGACATTACAGATGCTCCCTTAATCGTTTGCGAAGCAGATGAATATCCTGCAAGCGCAATAGAAAAACGGCCCAAGTTCCATTTTCTGTTTCCGCACATCGCTGTGCTCACCGGCATAGCCTGGGACCACATCAACGTGTTTCCTACGTTTGAAAACTACCTGGAGCAATTCCGCATTTTCATTAGCAAGATTGAAACGGGTGGCCACCTTATCTACAATGAAGCTGATGAAGTACTAAATCAAGTTGTTGCAGAAACCAAGAGGTCTGACCTGTACTATCACCCATACCAAGTTCCGGAGCACACTATTGCGAGCGGTAAAACAAGTCTGCGGCTTGCAGGTAAAGAAACAGTGCTAAAAGTGTTCGGCAATCACAACCTTTTGAACATAAATGCGGCGTGGCTGGTGTGTGAACAATTGGGAGTATCATCAGATTCATTTCTTAGTGGAATCAGTTCGTTTACGGGTGCTGCAAAACGGCTGGAATTATTAGCAGAAAAAAACGGCACCATCGTGTATCGTGATTTTGCTCATGCGCCTTCAAAAGCAATGGCTACAATAGAGGCTGCAAAGCAGCAATACCCTGATAAAAAAATTATCGCTGCGTTTGAATTACATACATACAGCAGTCTCAACGCTTCGTTTATGCAGGAATATAAAGGAGTAATGAAAGATGCTGATGAAGCAGCAGTCTTCTATTCTAAACATGCGCTTGAGTTGAAGCGCATGCCTGAGCTCGCTAAAAGAATAGTGGAAGAGGGCTTCGACAAAACCGGTCTGGTAGTATGTAATACTAGGGGAGAACTGGAACAATGGCTTGACTCGCGTGATTACCAAAACGCAGTGCTTCTCTTTATGAGCTCGGGAAATTATGAAGGCCTCAATACCGAAATGTTTGCTAAGAAAATAGCAGGATAGCTGGCCAATATTGGCTAATAT
>DASQNW010000543.1:0-4946 GCA_035644775.1 Chitinophagaceae bacterium
CAGGCGGCGTGACAGCAGAACTTTGGCTTGATGAGCGGGAAAGAATTCAGTTGACACCTGTTCGGAAAGAAAACGGGATGGCTGTTTATCTATTAACGCCCGGCACTGTATGGCGGCAGGTTCTTATGTTCACATAGAGAAGTAATTTTATAATGGTAGTGCACAGAAAGGCAGCAAGAAAACATTCACAACAGCTATTGAATACTACATTGTAAGCGCTAATAATGGAAATTCAACGACAGAGTAATATTGAAAGTGGTTCCTCTCTCCTTTGGTAAGTAAATCATTAAATCAATTGTTCTTACGTTATTGCTGATGTATTTGTTTTTAGCACTTCACGAATTTCGCAACCCTCGAAATAGATGGCCTCAATCACTCCGTGGATATTTCACAAATTCCTGTTCTCGCATTGTTGCTCCTGTTCAAAGACAATGTTTGAGAGATCAGCAGAAGTTAATACTAATTTGAAAGCACACCAGAATTGAAATCACATTAATATGCGGCGGAAAACAATTACCAAGTATAAGTATCCTAGTTGCAACCCTACACTTGTCACCGTTGTGCAAATGGATCAGGACCTTATACTGACTGTGAATTCTTTTGTTCTCGGAGCCAGACACTGCTTGTTACTACAAACCATGTAATTAATACTGCCATTAACGGCGGTCTTGACACTTGCCTTTAGCCTAACCCTTTGAATGAGAACCATAGTGTTTTCATAATAACGTATTTCTGAATTGAATACTTCACTGTGCTCTTTCTTTATGCTACCTACTTCTTTAAGTGAACCATCCAAAATTATCAAAGGTGATTTCTTAAAAGAGACAGCAGTAGGTAAAGGACCTTCTCCTGGATTCTGGGAATAGATGTGCCATCCTTTTTTAACCGTAGCTTCTAAGCGTATTTCATACATCTCACCGGAAATTTTATTGGAAACGAACTTCCAATTGACTAGGTCGTTTTGTGCAAATGTGGAACTGACAAATCCCAATAGTACAATGATAAACGGGGTTGCATTTTTCATAAAAATTTCTTTGAAAGGTTTACTTGATCAACGTTTTACTTAAGTTTTTTGTCAATTGTGTGAATTCATCTGTGCTTGCATTAAAGTTGATAAACTTATCCCTCACACGGCGCTCTTTAAATACTAATACTGTATTCTTAATTTTTTCGTTTGGATTTATCCGGTATAGGCCGGACGATTTGTTGTCATCCGGTGACGGGATATAAAGCAAGGCGACGCTTTTTAAACCGGCACTTTTTCCTAACTCATCCAATTTAACAGCGACTTTTTGTGGTGCTAACTTTGACGGATTCATATAGATGATAAATGCTCGGATATTGTCTTGTCCCTTTTCTGCAATCGTAGTTTCAAAAAATTGTGCAAGTTTTGCCATTTCGGACCAATCATCTGTGTTCACCCAGGCCATCACGCCTTGTTTATGACCATACTTACACATGGGGCAGGCCTTGCTACCCTTATCCGGTCCAAAAGCGTGCTGCGGACTAAAAGCAGGGCACTCTTCCCCGATTAAAAGGCCCGAGTTTGTAGAGGCTATATCATATTGAGCATATAAAACGTAATTCATTTTGCCCTCTAATATTCCTCCAGAATTCATTTTTAACTCTACACCGCCGTCGCGTGGATGACCATGTTGCTCCACTGTATACCAATATTCAGGTGTAGCTAATTCATCGCCCTTAAAAGTAATGGCTCCTACATCATACACTTTCTTCTGCTTCGGAGATTTGACAATTACGTGAATGTGGGCGGGTTCGATACGTACAGGGTAAGGAGCAGGTTTAATTGTATTAATCTCATATTCGCCTTTACTGTTTGTGGTCAGAGAACCGCGATTATACCCGTGCCACCACGCAAAACTGTTTCTCGGTTCCGTGCCCCGCTTCGCATACATTCCCCTTGCGTCTGTGTGATAGAAATACATCTGGACATTTTCTGCCGGGGTTTTGCCGTCTGACTCATATACAATACCCGTAATCTTCAACCGTTCTCCGGGTTCGCTTTTCGAAGCGATGCTGGCTACATGTGAAAGGTTGGGTTCCACTTCATTGAAAATGCCGGTTATATCTTCGTGGTCAAAAGCCTTTGCAGTTGCCGCTGATTCAATCTGACCGTTTGACCGGCAGGACATTAGCATTGTAAGTAATGCCGCCAAAACATTCAGTGTGTGTTTCATAATTTACTATTCAAAATTTGCTATTGTGTAGGACATCTACATTTGTTCTCCTGCAATGTAGGATGAGAAAACAGGGCCTTTGATAGAGGAGGCCGTAACGTGATTAAACAACTACCTATCCTGAGTTAGGACGGCATTGTATTCAGGAAATAGAGTAGGTAGACCAAAAAAAGTTAGTGGTAAGGCAAGGTTATGGGATTGCTTCTTATCAGGAGCAATGGACAGAAAGATTCCTTAATTCAGCACAAATCCGGAAGCCATAGTGTGTTCTTCAGGCTGGTTTGAAATTACTACCCTAATATATGGATTAGCTTTTCCCTGAAATTTCTGCTTAATCTTAACTCCTTACCGTTTTTGAGTACTACAGAGTAGTCACCGTTAAAATGTGAGTGAAGTTCTTTGATGTAAGAGGTATTGACAATGGTAGATTTATGTATCCGTACAAACCCGTTAGAGGGCAAGCTATTTCCAAGTTTAGCCAGCGTTTCTTTATGCAAGTATTTTTTTTCTTCTGTGTAAACGGATAAATAATCGCCATCCGTCTCTATATACATGATGTCTGAGAGGGGAACGACAAATATCTTTGATCCGTCTTTGATGGTAATTGTTGATTGAAGGGAGGTATTTTCTAATTGGGCCAGAAGCTTTTTTAAACGAGTGGGTAGGTTTAAATCAGGAGAAACAGTGAAACTAGTTTTTGACTGCCACATTTGAAATGCTTTGTTGAAAGCTTTTGCAAAACGCTGATCCGTAAACGGCTTGAGCAAATAATCAATGGCATCGTTGTCAAATGCTTGTAGTGCATACATATCAAAAGCTGTTACAATTATGATAAAAGGCTGGTAAGCTTCAGGCAACTGTTTTAACACTTCCAGGCCATTCAACAAAGGCATTTGAATGTCCAAAAAAACAATATCCGGTTTATGTTCAATAATTTTATCAATCGCCTGTTTACCATTCGCTGATTCGAAGATTTGAAGATCAGGGATATGCTGAAGTTGAAGTTTTATGGCTTCCCTGGCAAGCATCTCATCATCAGCTATCAATACTGTACATTCAGGCATATCGTAAAGGTATTTTAATTACAACCTCAGTGCCTCCATGCGCGTCTGCGTTAGATTTGATAGAGAAATAATGATCCTTACCGTACAACCCTTTTAACCGTTCCTCAGTATTGCTTATGCCTATGCCCTTTTTGAATGGCGTAACACTGGAAGAACCCTGGTCTTTTATAACTAAGCACAGCCTTCCATTTACTGCGTCCGCATCGATGGTAATCTGACTTTCGCTGCTGGAGTTTTCTACCGCATACTTAATTGAGTTTTCAACTATAGGTTGTAAAATCATTGCCGGAACAAAGGCATCTGCTACCGTAGTTTCAATATTTATCTCTACTGAGAGTTTATCTTGAAAACGGATTTTTTGTATGCCAAGGTATTGCTCAAGCAAATGAATTTCTTTAGCTAATGTAACTTCCTGTTGGGCTGTTTCCCGCAAGCCAAACCGCATTAAGTCGCTCAATTTTTCCATCATTTCAATTGCCTTAGCTTTTTCCCCAATTTTCATCAGAGTGATTATAGAATGATGTGTATTAAATAAGAAATGAGGTTGTAGCTGCTGCTTCAGGAACTGCATCCTGCTTTCAACTAACTTGTTCTCTAACTGAAAGGATTTAGATTGTTCTTGTTGTAGATCCTTATAATATTTTACACTATTGACGACCAAAACAATAATCCCGTAAACGAGAAAATTATAGAAAGTACCTGACATGGCATTTTTGTATAAAATCCCTCTGAATGGCTGCGCACTTAACAGCCACTCACTCACTTTATTCATATAAAACGTGGCAAGAAATATTTGGATTATGTTCAGCATAATATATATCGCAAAATGTAGCACAATGAACCTCGCTATAGGTGTTTTTGCATATTCCCATTTGCGGGCGAAAAATACCGCTACCGGGGTCAGCAGGAACCATGTGTACCAGGCAGTTACAAAAGGAATCTCTTCTCTCCAGTTAAACTCTCTATCCCATAGCATCTCATTGAAATAATCGCCCGATAAATCAAATAAAGCAACACCCGTCCATGTAAGAAAATTGAGGCCTATATAAGTTTTCAGGAATTTCATCTATGTTTCAAAGGTAGTAATGCGACAATCCTTAAGCCTGCTTTGTCTTTAACATGTTAGTTCTTTATCCTAAAAGGATTGTAATACATGTCAACCCGTAAATAATTTGTTTGCAAGAGATTGCTCAAAACTATTTCAAGACACTTAGGCTTCACAGTAAATCAATTATTATGGTTCCAACTTAGGACTTGCTATCTGTACGAGAGTTGGCGAAAATAATGGAGGTAGCATCACGAACAATTCTTCCCTTGGTATAGGCACTACAATAACTAATTTTTTCCATGCTAATGCAGTTCCAATTGATCTTAACTGGTTGCAATCAATAATCAACAAGTACCTGTAATTGATAGGGCGGGAAATGAAAAGGCAACAGTAAAGGTTCTCATACTTTTCTTCATCAGTCTTGGATCATCCTGATTCGCTTGGTTCGCTATTTTTCTCTTATTGATGATAAGAACATAACCCTTTCCTGCAATAAAGGACAAAAAAAAGCCGGTCTTTTAAACCGGCTCCTGCAAGAGTTGATTCCAAAAAATCGAAATAATAAATAAACTTAACAAATAAAAATTAAGACTAATAAAAGTGAAAATCTAAATCGAATAAATGAACTAACTATAA